>CAZBIT010000190.1:0-5493 GCA_964491835.1 uncultured bacterium | reverse complement strand
TATTTAGTGAATGAGCGATAATATTTACATAATTTTTTCTTGGAGAATGATTTTTAAAGTAAAATCTAGATTGTTAAAATTATTTTTGTTTCGTATTGCAATTTTCAGGCAATTATATATTTTTTTAAGATATTTAATGATTTCTTATTTTTTAATTTCAAAGATTCCTTTGAGTTTTATATTTTGGGATGAGTTTCCCACCAAAACTTCAAATGTACCCGGTTCAACGACTGGTTCCATATTTTTATTGTATAGAAAGAGATTTTCATAATTGAGCGTGAATTCGACTTTTTTCTTTTCGTTTGGCTCAAGAGATATTTTTTTAAATCCCTGTAGTTCTTTTACAGGCTCTGAAATGGAAACAATGACATCGCTAATATAGAGTTGCACAACTTCTTCACCCTTTCTGTCGCCGACATTTTTAACGTCAAGGCTAACGGTTATCACGCCATTAGGACCTGTTTCAGTCGGAGTTATTTGCAGGTTGCTGTGTTCAAATTCAGTGTAACTAAGTCCGAAGCCAAATTCCCAAAGAGGAGAAGCAGGCATATCAGCATAAGCTTTTCCCCAGTGGTGTTCAATCCAGTATAATTTTGATGGCATATAATTGTAATAAACAGGTAATTGGCCAACGTGTCTTGGAATAGTAATTGGTAGTCTTCCACTTGGATTGTAATCTCCGAATAGAACATCTGCGATAGCATCGCCTCCCTTTTCACCGGGCAGCCAAGCTTCTACTATGGCTGGTATGTGTTCAGCAGCCCATCTTATTGAAAGAGGTCTTCCATTGATTAAAACAAGGACTGTTGGAGTTCCAGTTTCGTTCACGGCTTTGAGCAAATCTTCCTGTAAACCAGTGAGGTCGAGGCTCACAATATCATATCCTTCACCATCTGTTCCTGTTCTGTTAGGAGCGCTCCAGCTATTTTCACCGAGCACTACTATTGCAACGTCTGAATTTTTAGCAGTTTTTGCCGCTTTTAAGATTTCGTTAAAATCAGTTGCTAAAACACTGCATCCTTTTACATATACAACCTCAGTTTTTGGAGAAACTTTTGCTTTGATGCCTTTTAGAACAGTTACGATATCCTGTAGTATCGATTTGGATGTATAGTCACCGAGCTGGTTTATCAGGTGGTCGGCATTCGGTCCTATGACCGCAATTCTTTTTAAGTTCTTTTTCAATGGTAGGAGTTTATTTTCATTTTTTAACAAAACTATTCCCTCACGTGCTACCTGCAAGGCGACATCCTGGTGTTCCTGAGTATGTGAAACCTTAACGGCATATTCCGGGTCAACGAAAGGATTATCGAATAATCCGAGACGAAATTTTTGTTTTAGAATTCTTCGGACTGACCTGTCGATTATTTCTATCGGGACTTTACCTTCTTTTACGTTTTCGATTAAAGGTTTCATATAAGCATTCTCAAAGGATATGCCAACATCAACGCCCGCTTTAATGCACAATTCGCCTGCTTTTTTCTGGTCAGGAGCAAGACGTTCATATATGACTGTACTCAATCCGCCTCCCTCGCAGAGAACCAAACCATCGAAGCCGAGTTCCTCTCTAAGAATTTTTGTTAATATGAACTCAGATGCGTGCGTGGGAACGCCATTAATGGCAGGATATGTAGCCATAACTCCCAATGCGCCACCTTTTTTGATACCTGCAACCCAAGACGGTAAAAATACTTCTCTCAATTTTCTTTCTGAAATTTCCATAGCTCCGCGTTCCATTCCGCTAACGGGTTCGCTTTGACCGGGATAATGACAGAAGCCGGCAACCACTTTATCTTTTGCGGATAAATCTTTACCCTGGACTGCTTCGACGATGGCTTCGGCAATACGTGAGCAGAGATATGGGTCTTCGCTGTAACCCTCCTGATTTCTGCCTAATCGAGGGTCTCTATTTGGCTCAATAACGAGGGTGAACAATTGATGGATTCCGACTGCTCTTGCTTCCCTTGCAGCGATTGTGTAAATTTTCTTAACAAGGTCCACATTCCAGGTACTTCCGATGGCAAGTCCTTCAGGGAAGATTGTAGAGCCAGAGCACATTAATCCATGCGTTCCTTCTTCTGTTTGAAGGAGAGGTATTCCCAATCGGGTTTTTTCTTTAGCGATTTTTTGAAGTTCGTTAAAAAATTCTGCCTGCTGTTGAGGACCTTTAAATAAAATCGTATTTGCGAGAGTAAAATAACCGCCGGCAGGACCAACGCCTTCGACATATTTTCCTTCTGTGAATTTCCTGCATCCTTCAAACTTACTTTGAATATCTTCCCCCAAACCATTGACATAAACGCAAGGCATATTTAACTGTCCAATTTTTTCTTCCAGAGTCATTCTTGAAAGGAGATTCTCTATTCTTTTTTCAATAGGTTGAGTTGGGTCTAAGTAAAGTGGTTTTTCTTTTTTTGTCTGAGAACATACAATAAAAAAGAATAGAAAAGAAAAACTGAATAGATAAAGAATTTTTTTGAGAAGCATATTTCACTCCTTATTTTTAAAGAATGGTAAAATAATTATTAATCTTTTATTTCATTTTAAGTATGTGTCCACTATAAAAAGATTATTGAGCGACTAATTAGGTCGCTCCTACAAAGTTAAAATATATAAATAAATTATGAATTAACAAAATATTATGATATTTGCAATTTTTTTTCTAATAATGTTGTAAACTAAATTTTAATACCTTTTTTTAGAACAAACTCATTAATATTAATTATTCTATCGCAATTTTCAGGTTAGATTGATAAATTACAATATCAATTTAAATTTTAAATTAAACGACTGCAAAGCAAGGATATTTTAATTGATTTCTGCCTACGTTGAATGTTGCAGAACTTGAAATATTTGAATTTAATATAATGATTATTTTAATGGTTGTAAATAATAAAAATTAAATATTTATTCATCATATTAAATTTATTTCTGATTAAAATTTTGGTCATAAATTGTTAAATTAAAAGGAAAATATTTAATCTTTAAAAGTTTGACAAGTCATATTTTTTTATTTAAATTTTAGTTGTATTTTAGAGAATTCTTATTTTTATTATTAATGATAAATTATTATTTAATGAGTATTTTTAGATTTATAAAAGGTAGAATAGTAACTATTCATTAAAATGGAGGACAATCATAATGATTTATAATTTAAAAAACTGTAAACTCAAATGGGTTATAGCAGTGGTAATTATTGCGGTTTTAGTTTTAAACTTTGAATATATTTATTCCGATGAACAGAAGGTTAATCTATCACTAAGTAAATCATATTCAATTGAAACTCTTAGAGGAATTTTAATCGATTATCAAAATTGGCATCCATTTCCAAAACCTGAGGAACACGAAATGTGGATGTCAATACCTGAAGCAACTCGTAAATGTCATATTGTCAGGGGCGAGCGATTATTAGGTTATAAATGGTCGTTTCTTCCCGCAACAGTCTTTCTTGAATTCGTCAGGAACGGTAATCGGAGTAATTATGAAGCACTGAGTTTTGACAGACGAAATAAACTCTCCGATTTAGTGATTGCCGAATGTTTGGAAGGAAAGGGACGGTTTATCAACGATATCGTAAATGGAATATGGGCAATATGCGAAGAATCTTACTGGGGCGTTCCTGCTCATCTCTATATGCAAAAAATAGGGCCGGGTCTTCCTGATGTAGAAGAACCCACCGTTGACCTTTTCGTTAGTGAAACCGTGAACCTTTTGGCATGGACACATTACCTTCTTGGTCCACAATTAGATACAGTGTCGCCTCTTATTCAAAGACGCATCCAAAAAGAAGCGGAAAGACGAGTTTTAATCCCCTGTTTAGAACGAGATGATTTTCAATGGATGGGATTTGCAGGAAAAAGAGTAAATAATTGGAATCCGTGGTGTAATTCAAACTGGTTGACTGCCGATTTGCTTCTTGAAACGAATAAAGAAAAACGCATATCAGCGGTTAATAAAATTTTAAAAAGTTTGGATTTTTTTATTGGTGGGTACGCACCCGATGGGGGGTGTGATGAGGGTCCAGGATATTGGAATGTTGCCGGTGGTGCTCTTTTTGACTGCCTTGAATTACTTTACAGTGCTACTAATGGGAAAATAAATTTTTATAACGAACCGCTGATTAAGGAGATTGGACGTTACATATACCGCGTGCACATTTATGACGATTACTTCGTTAATTTTGCAGATGCCTCAGCTAAAGCTGATATTTCATCGGACGTTGTGTTTCGATACGGAAAGAAAATAGGAGATGAGCGTCTTGCGAAGTTTGGTGCATATTTCGCAGAAAAACGACGTAAATCTAACCAATGTGTTTCGGGTAATATGGGGCATCGGATGTTTGCTCTTTTTAATCTGTCTGAGTTATTAACTGCAAAACCTGCTCAACCATTGATTCGTGACGTGTGGATGGAAAACGTTCAGGTTATGACTGCACGTTCTCTTGAGGGTTCTGAAAAGGGTCTTTATTTAGCTGCAAAGGGTGGACACAATGCGGAAAGTCATAATCATAATGATGTTGGTAATTTTATTGTATGTGTTGATGGATATCCTATAATTATAGACGTTGGCGTAGAAACCTACACTGCAAAAACCTTCAATGAAAATCGCTATGAAATATGGACGATGCAGTCCGCTTATCATAATCTACCAATTATAAATGGCGTGATGGAAAAAGAGGGGAGAGAATTCGAAGCAAGAAATGTAGTATATAAGTTTGACGACTCTTTTGCACAACTCTCACTTGATATCGCTGGAACTTATCCAAAAGAAGCAAATGTTGACTCCTGGGTGCGAACTATTCGCTTAAATAGAGGTAAAGATATAAAAGTTACAGAATCATATAAACTGGCAAAATCTACTCAAGATTTGAAATTATGCCTTATGACACCTTGCAAAGCAACAATTGATAAACCAGGGGTAATTGCACTGGATTATATAAAAAATGAAAACAATCCAATGCCAGTAAAAGTTTTAATTCATTATGAAATGAATAAGTTTAAACCATCGTTTGATGAAATCTTAATTGAAGATAATAGATTAAAATCGGTGTGGGGAGACAGACTTATAAGGATTATTTTTCAAGTGAATTCTCCAAAACTTCAAGACACGTTAACATTCCGAATAACTCAGTCTTAATGAAAGAAATCTAATGAACAATACAATTGAATAAAAATAAAAAAATTACTTTTTTAATTATTAAAATTTTTGCTTTCCCATTATTATAATGCAATTTCCGGGTAATTATTTTGTTTAATTGTAATTGGTTAGGATTTATATATAATTTCAAGTTTTGCCTTTCGCTCCTCTGGTAGGACTTAAACCTACATTCCGAATCTTCGGGATAATAACTGCAATTTCATAATAATTATAAATAACTAAGTGATACGGGAAACAACATTTTCAGCATCTTTTCCACAAAAAACTCTGCTTACTGTCTTTTATCTGACAACGAAGACAAAAGAGAAAACAATGAAATAACAAAATAGATTAATC
>CAZBIT010000189.1:0-5527 GCA_964491835.1 uncultured bacterium | reverse complement strand
TTCGAGATTCTTAAAATTTTTTAATTTCAGTTCTACTTTTTCTCTTCTTCCTCAATCAATCCCAAAAACTTTTTCACTTCATATTCAATTTTATCCAAAATATCCTTGTTTTCAGAAAGGAATTTTTTAGCATTTTCTCTACCTTGCCCAAGTCGTTCTTCACCAAAAGAGAACCATGTTCCAGTCCGATTAACTATTTTATTTTCAACGGCAATGTCTAAAACTTCACCTTCCCTTGAAATCCCCGAACCATACATCATATCAAATTCACACTCTTTAAAAGGTGGAGCGACTTTATTCTTAACGACCTTCACCTTTGTTCTATTTCCTACTATGTTTGCCCCTTCCTTGATTGACCCAATTCGTCTAATATCAAGCCTGATAGTCGCATAAAATTTCAACGCCCTTCCGCCAGGTGTAGTTTCGGGATTCCCAAACATTACGCCTATTTTTTCTCTCATTTGATTTATGAATATACAACAGGTTCTTGATTTGCTAACTGTCCCCGTAAGTTTTCTTAATGCCTGTGACATTAACCTTGCTTGAAGTCCCATATGGGAATCCCCCATTTCTCCCTCGATTTCTGCTCTTGGGACAAGTGCAGCAACTGAATCTATAACAACTACATCAACTGCTCCACTTCTTATTAACGTTTCAGTAATCTCAAGTGCCTGTTCACCGTTATCCGGTTGAGATACCAATAGATTATCTATATCTACCCCTAATTTTTTTGAATAAATTGGGTCAAGAGCGTGCTCTGCGTCTATAAATGCTGCTACTCCCCCTTTTTTCTGTGATTCCGCTATTATATGAAGTGCAAGCGTTGTTTTCCCAGACGATTCTGGGCCAAATATCTCTATTATTCTACCTTTTGGGACTCCCCCAACGCCGAGTGCCCCGTCGAGACCTAATGAACCAGATGAAATAGATGAAACTTTGACAACACCTCCTTCAGCCCCTAATCTCATAATTGAACCCTTTCCATACTGCTTATCTATCTGTGATATTGCAAGTTCAAGAGCTTTACTTTTTTCTTTCCCCTCCATCTTTTTCTCCTTAATTTTCTCTAAAATTTATTTACTTCATTTAAAATTTATATTAATAATTTATTAAACAACAAATTCTATTATATGAAGTTTCGTATAAATTGCACCTGTCGGTTTTAAGTCGCTCTTCATTATTAAAATTTCTCTTGCAGTAAACATCTCCCCCTTAAATTCTTCACTATTCATTTTTTGCAAAAATTCTTGCGGATTATGAATAAATTTTACTCTTCCAATAGTCAAATGCGGTTTAAAATCTCTTTCTTCTTTTTTAAACCCAAACTTCTCCAATTCATTATCGATTGACTGAGCAATATTTTTCAATTCTTCCGTTCCTTTTTTCAAACCCACCCATAAAACTCTTGGTCTTGTAAAATTCGGAAACACTCCGCTACCTGCTACTTCTATATCAAATGGCTTTTGTTTACTGACACATATTTTTAACGTATTATGTATTTCTGGTATCTTACTTTCCTCAACCTCACCCAAAAATTTTAAAGTAATATGAACATTATCTGGTTTTACCCAGGTGATTTTTGCCTTTTCACTTTTCAACTGATTTTCAAACTGCTCGATTATTTCTTTGACGATTTTTGGAATTTCAATCGCTATAAATGTTCTCATACAATCCTTAATAATTTTCAATTATCTTTTTTCTTAACAAATTCAATGCCTCTTGAGTGGTTCTTATTTTACTTCTCGCTCTATCGTTGCCAAACTGATATTCTTTATAAATGGAATCCTTTTTATCAGAATAACCGATATAAACCAGACCGACGGGCTTCTCAGGTGTTCCCCCGGTAGGACCGAATATTCCAGTGGTAGAAAGCCCGATATCCGTTCCAGAAATTTTTTTAATGCCTTCAGCCATAGCAACTGCCACCTGAGAACTAACTGCCCCATATCTTTTTATCATATCTTCACTGACGCCAAGAATTTTAGTTTTTGAGTCATTATTGTATGAAACAATACTCGAGATAAAATAACTCGAACTTCCGCTGATATCAGTCAAACCGCTTGAAATAGAACCACCTGTGCAAGATTCAGCCAGAGCAATTGTAATCCCTTTTTCCTTTAAAAGTTTCGATACTACATCAATCAGCGATTCATCTTCCGTAGAATATACCCACTCTTCAATATGCTTTATAATATTAGTTTTAGCATCCTCAAGTAACTTTTCCGCTTCATCCCTTTCAACACCCCTAACTCTCAAGCGTATGTCAACACCCTCAATTTTCGCTAAAAAGGTAATAGAAGGATTTTCCCAATTTTTTATTATTGGGTTAAGAATTTCAGCAAGCATTGTCTCACCAATACCTGTGGTTCTTATGATTTTTGTCAGGTAAATCTTTTCAGGTGCTTTCTCGATAAGATACGGAATAACGTATTCATTCATTATAGCCATCATCTCTTGTGGGACTCCAGGTAAAAGTATCAATTCCTTCCCATCAACCTCAATTAATAAACCAGGAGCAGTTCCTGCAGAGTTCGGGAAAACCTTTGCGCCAGAAGGTATCTTAGCATAATCGACCACTCTCTCTGGTATTTTCTTATACCCTAAATTTTCATATCTTTTTTTAATCTTCTCAAAAAGCGAATTTTCGATAACCAGTTCCTTTTTGAATAAATCAGCAATAACCTGTTTTGTAATGTCACTTACTGTTATTCCAAGCCCCCCAGTAGTAATAATTAAATCAACGTCTTTCAGTGAGTTTTTAACAAAAAATTCGATTTCTTCTTTATCATCTCCAACTGTCACTATTCTCTTTACCTCAATTCCCATTTCAGTCAGTTTTTCAGCAATATATGCAGAATTAGTATCATCAATTTCACCCGAGATAATTTCATCACCAATAACGATTACGTCCGCTCTATTTATCTGATGAGCACTTATATTTTTTTCACTGAATGTATTCATAAATGGAAAACCTGAAATTACTGCAGTTGCAGCAGTGCCAGAAATAAGAAAACTTCTTCGATTAATCTTTTTTCTAATTTTTTGTTATTCCCCTTATAATAAAATAATAGATTTTTTAAGTAAAATCTATCCAAAAGAATTTAAATCAAACCGAACCCCCAAACTGCTATATTCATTAAAATAGATGTATATATCGCTGCACCAAGGTCATCAATCATAACTCCCCAACCACCTTTAAATTCTTCAAATCTCTTCAAGGGATACGGCTTTAAAACATCAAAAATGCGGAAAATAAGAAACGCCATCCCCCAGATAATAAATGTCTTTGGAAGAAAAACAATTGATAACAACATTCCCACAACTTCGTCAATAACGATATACTTTGCGTCTTTACCCCAACTCTTTTCCAAAAACGATGAAACAAAAACCCCAACAAAAAAAAGAATTATGGCAAAAATAATTAAATAAAATCCATTGGATAAATCCGAAAAATACAATGCTAAAAATGCTACTAAACTTGCAAAACTACCAGGAGCAAAAGGAAAATATCCGATAAAGCAAACTGTTCCACAAAATATTATAAAAATACGAATTAGCAAACGTAATGGAAAAAAACCGAGGGGATGTGCCTCGGTTTTTTCTTTTATTTTATTATCAATCTTGTTCAATTGTAAATCTATAAATCGGATGGGATAAAAACTCGATAAAATCTTAAAACAATAGACCTTATGTGCCCCCTATTTTCATAAAGATACATGACACCCGTCAATACTGTAAAGAAAGTAACCAAAACAGCTACTTTGTCAACCCAACTTCGAAATCCTTGGTATTCAGCCCTATTTATCGATTTTATATTATAATAAAACAATATAAAATATATGAGTAAAATTTGAGTGAATGTTTTCCATTTTGCCAAATTGTTCGTTATAACAGGTTTTCTGGTTTCCATTGCATAAAATCTTAATCCTGTTATTAAAAAATCCCTTAAGATAATAACAACTACGACCCATAATTTTATATACTCTAACATCCAAAAAACTATTAGAGAAGAGGATATTAAAAACTTATCCGCTAATGGGTCAAGGAACTTACCCCATTTTGAAACATAACCATACCTTCTTGCAACATATCCATCATACCAATCCGTTAAGGAGGCAATAAAAAACACAAAAGTAGCAACTTGTGCTGAATAATATCTATTAAAAAGTAACAAAATCACAAATATAGGTGTTAAAATTATCCGAAGGATTGATAATTGATTAGGTAATGTCATATTATATCTCTAAATTATTTATCATTTATAAGTTTAAAAATAATATATTTTTTTATAAAGTCAAGTGGAAAAACCTTTATTTTACTAAAGAGATATAAATATAATAAAAATTAAATGAAATCCATAATTTATAAATTACATAACGAAACGTATAATTTTCAAAATAAAAACTTAAAACTTTCCAAACTTTAGCCGATAATAATTAAATAGACATCTAATTTTTAAAATTTTCTCTTCTAAACTTGACTTTTCCTTTTGATATTGTTATCTTTAATTAGATATTAAAATTAAGGAGTATATATGCCAATTCAAATCAACAACTTAAGATTTGTTGGGACAGGGAAACCAATGAAACCTGACTTAAGAAATTTACGTCTAACTCGTGAACCAAGTGCCAGAGGAGTAATACAATCTGGCGTTGAAAATGTTCGAGAATTTCGTCAGTTAAACAAAATCAAAAACACTCCCAATCCTAAAGAAATA
Source organism: uncultured bacterium (assembly GCA_964491835.1). Classification (GTDB taxonomy): domain Bacteria; phylum SM23-31; class SM23-31; order JAUVVT01; family JAUVVT01; genus CAZBIT01. Next base: position 810 of record CAZBIT010000189.1, on the reverse strand, counting down.
GGCGAATACTCTTCAAGAGTTATGAAAAAAATTACAACTGGTTCAAAGGTCGATTTGGTTGCTTAAATTTCATTTAATATTTTATTACTAAAAAAATATTATTTAATATATTCGTAATGAGATTACTTTTTAATCTAATGATTTATTTTTGCCATTCAAAAGGTCTAACAGGTCCTTTATCTTTATTATATACTTCAAATTCATCTTTTTTTAATGGATACCATTCGTCATAGGGATATCTCCTAAAATAATGAGCAATACATTCACGATAATGTTCAAGAGCAATTTTATTTAATCTCGCTATTCTTAGTTCTTTTGCATAATATTCTAAATTTTCTTTACTTATTTGAAAAACATTTTGAAAACTAATTGCCATCCGATTTTTAAATCCAATTTTGATATCATCAGGTAAATAAAACCACCTAGAATTTAACCTAGCCTTTTTTGTAATCAAACTAACCCATTTTTCTGGTTTTTGTGGCAATTCAAGTCCAGAAACATCATTAAAAGGTGCAATTTCAAATAAAGATAAAATTGGTGCTCTAATTATATCGCAATCTTGCGAAGCAACAATACCATAAGTTGATTTAGCTGAAACCGTTAAAACCAATTCTCTATCATTTTTTACTATTTCCCAACTCGTTGCTTCAAATTTTTCTTCTGAAAGTAAAACCAATTTCTTTAGATCCAATATTAATAAAGGTAGAGGATAAAATATATCACCCTGCTTAATAGGTTCATTATGATTAGGATATTCATATATCATTTATTCTCCTCCTCATCAAAAATAAAGGATAATTTTGCATCTTC
>CAZBIT010000188.1:0-5533 GCA_964491835.1 uncultured bacterium | reverse complement strand
AAGGCATTAAATGATACGATGTATCATTTTGATATGAATGATTTCTTTCCTGATATTATTCAGAAGGGTGTCTATTATGTATATGTGGCAGCAAATGATGGAAAGCATGCTAATCTCTTTCGCAGTAGAAGTAGGGTGAATATCAAACATTCACCAAAAATTCAATTAGATAAACCTGCTATTGTATCTCCATTTTTGTTTGATACTGTTGATACAAGGGACCAGAAATATATAACAATAGGTTGGACAGGAGGTGGATTTACAGGTGATATTGATGTGGATGATAACGCTCAAATTGCTGTATTTTTAGATACAGCGAATTCGTTTCATGGAGATTTGGATACAGGTGGGACTTGGCAGTATTTCTATGCGCCTACAACGTCTTCTATTATGCTGACGAATGGTTTTGAGGTTTCGGAAAATGGTGATTGGGGGAATGATATGTGGGTATTTGACATTTCAAAAATGAGTTATAATAATCGAAATAGAACTTCAAATTCGTATTGGAAGTTTTTTGCACTTGTAACTGATGGTGTAGATACAACGGTCTCAGGTTCCTCAGATACAATATTTTTCAGACATTCACCACATTTTAAATTCCTTCAGGACTTTGGTGGAGCCGAAGAACTTGCAAAGGGTTCCGGATTATATAGTTCTCCATTAGGTTCAGACCAGACAGTTGTTAAAAAAGGTGATGTATTGAGAATAAATTTTGAAGCTTTTGACCTCGATTCAGTTGCGCAACAGTATATACGACTTGTGGCTTCAACAGTTGATACTTTAGTTGATACACTTAAATTTTCAAGTTTTAAATATTCGCAAGACCCGAATCCTATTTTGAATGCGTGGCTAATTAATAGTAGGGATGGAAGTGCAAGACAGGATAGTTGTGATTCAACCCTCTCAACTAGTAATTCGTATTATGATTGGTATACTGGTAAAATGAATGGAATTGTAAATGGGGATTTGTACATTTATGCATTTGTCTCCACTAGGGGGAATAATGATTCTTTGGGATGGGCTCTTTCGGACTCTGTTGATGCATTCAAAGCGAACGGTACAGTAAAAATAGAAGGGGCTGATAATGCATTATCACCACCGAATGTAAGAATTGTTCCTAATGTCGTTTCTGTGACTAAAGGTGACACTGTAACATTAGATATTAAGGCAAATACCCTTGGGAATCCTATTCAGGGAGTATTTATAAGTTTGGATATACCTGATTCATTATTCGGAGTAGTTGACCAAAATCTTTCAGCCAGCGGGGTTCAGCCGTATATATTATTAACTAACTATTTGTTAGGCGCTGATACTCTTGGTGGTACTGGAAATGTTGCATTAAATCCTTCAACGAAGAATTGGGAATTTAACCTTCAGAAATTCAATGTAGTTACACAAAGTTCACCTCGGGATTCTACTGTTGCACAGATTCAGATATACTCTAAGGGGACTACTACACCCGGTGCAGAAGAGATAAAGATATATTTTAGTATGGAAAGCCAAAGAAAAACCAGATTTACTAATGGGTTTAATGATATCGCTATTTTACCGTATTCTCCTGCATTAACAGCAAAGACGAAACCAATGGCGAGAATCACTGGAAATGTCCCTCTTCAGGGAAGAAGTAGTAATTTCTCTAAAGAGATTACTTTTGAAGTGCGAAATGTAGGTAGTTTTATACCGATAAGTAATTCTAAATTTGATACGTTAAATGATAAAAATTGGAGCAAACCGGGTATTCAGATTACAACAAATGTGGATGGAGGATATGAGTTAAAAGGTGTTCCAGCAGGAAAATATAATGTTGTTGCAAAGACAACAAATTATCTAAGTGCTCAATATTTTAATGTTGATGTTGTTGCTGGTGATTATCTCACGGCAGTTAATCCTACCCGAGATTCACTTCATGTTTTGCCAAACGTTAATGAACGTGACTACAAAGAACTTAGAGCCGGTGATGTTTCTTCAGCGGATTCCACCGGATATGGTGATAATTGGGTTGACGCTTATGATATAAACTTTATTAAACGTTACTTTACATATGATACTTCGACTACTGGATATAAAGATGTGGGTGACGTAAGTGGTAATGGAACAATAGATTTGCCCGACCTCTTGCTCGGATCTGGCAATTATAACACCCATGGAGCGTATCCCATATTCCATAAAGTTGAAGGCAGAGATAATTCTAATGCAAAAATAGAACTGCTTGGTATCCCTGAGATTGTACTTAGAGGTGATGAATTCAATGTTAATGTACGGATTGAGAATGTAAGTGACCTAAGGGGATATCAGTTTACTGTGAAGTACGACCCTGATAAATATGAAATAGTTCGTTCAGAAGGAGAGACAGTTGAGGGTGAATTTTTAATCTCTGGAAACCCAAATAATAATAAAACAGTTTTCTTCACTGTTGATGATAGAAAAGGTAAAATATATGTTGGATGTCTGCTTGGCAGTGTTAAAACTGCTGAGGGAAGTGGAGATATTGTAAATCTTAGGTTCAGGTCCAAGGTTGATGGAGATACACCTGATATTCAATTAACGAATATATTAATAGGAAATTCTAATAGTGAAATAACCCGATTGGAAGACGTTGCTAATGTGCCAAATGAATTTAAGTTATCTCAGAATTATCCAAATCCTTTTAACCCAGAAACGAATATCAGATTCCAGTTGCCAGAAGCAAGTAAAGTTACGTTGACAATTTACAATATTCTTGGTCAGGAAGTTAGGACTCTTATTAGCAAGAATCTAAATGCTGGTTATCATACAATAAAATGGGATGGGACCAATAATTTTGGATTAAAGGTAGCAAGTGGCGTCTATTTGTACAGGTTAAATGCTGGTAGTTTTGTTGCGAGCAAGAAGATGGTGTTCTTGAAGTAATTATTGAAATGGATTTTAATACTTGGAAAAAGCCGCAGGTATAATGTTTATCTGCGGCTTTACTATTATGTCATTTTAAAAAACTATTTTAGGAGATTATTACTTTTTAAACTTGCCACAATTTTTTATCTGATATCTCTTTAAAATTTTAACGGAACTTTTTAATTCAAACGATTGTGGAGATATTATGGATAAATTGTGGCTTTTTTTATTTTGTAGGCAAAGGTTTCCATTTTTTAAGAAAAATGTTCCAAGTGTTTTTATTTTAACACAAAATTTTATAAAGTATAGTCATAAGATTAATAATAATTTTAATTTATTGTATTCAAGATTGTTGCTATTTTTGAGATTTCAATTATAATTAAATATTTTAATTTTATTTTTTATGATTGATTGGCACATAGTTTGCCTTAATAATTTCAGATAATTATGACTTTTTAATATTTTATTACGTCTCAACTGTTATTACTATACATTAAAGGATAAATACTATTTAAATTTAGGAAATACTTATGGCAAAGTATTTCATGGAAGAAATTATTTTTAGAATTTCAAATGCGGTGCGGAAAAATACGGTCACTTGTTATTTTTTCTGGTCCTTACTAATATATAATATTGCATTTATAATATATCCACTTGATAAAACATATGCGCAAGGAGAATATTTAACAATATGGTTACGTGCTAAAAACAATAATACAAGTGCTTCTATTAAGGTTGGGGATATTCTTGAATTAGAAATATGGGTTAATTTTGGCGATAAACATGCGTCAGGATTATCAGCTTTTTTAACATTTGATGAAAAATATTTTAAAGTGATTAACCTGAAGGGTGATGAAAAAACATTTAAACCATTTGATTTTTCAAGTGGAATATTTATGGGTGGAGAAGTTGATAACAGTACGAGTGGGGACCCCGGTAACGATTTTCCAGGTTTTCAACTTAATGCGGTTTCAGTCATCGGCAATAAATGGATTACTGGTATGGGTAAATTTGCAACATTTCAGCTTAAAGCCATTGATAAAACACCGAATACTGTAATAAAATTTGATTATGATAGAGCTAATCACAGAGATACTGGATATATCGAATATCCACTGACATATGGAAGATTTTCTCGAATGTATAATTTCGCAGTAAAAATAGAAGGATTGGGTGTGGAGGGTATTCCTGATGTATTATTGTTACCCGGGCAAAGTGATAACAGTACTGTCCTGAATAATTATGTTACTAATGCACCACCAAACCTTTCAACATTGACTTGGAGTTACTCTCTTGAGAAAGATAGTATATTAATAAATATCGATAGAAATACAAGTAGGGTGACTTATACTGCGTCAACAACCTGGACGGGGCGGAATAAAGTAAATTTTACTGTAACTGACACTTCAATGGAAAAAGGGAATGATACTGTTACTGTGACTGTAACTTATCCTCCTGAAATTGTTAATATGCCTGATTCTATTATTTTCTCAGAAGATACTAAATACGAATCCCCACTGCTTGATTATTTTGTTAACGACCTTGATAATACTCCAGGATCTATTTTTTGGAGTGTAAAATCTTTTTCGGATTCTATTAATATTGCAGTAGATAATCAATTAAGAAGAATTTATATTACAAGCAAAAAGGACTGGTTTGGGAATGGAAGCGTTAGATTTTTTACTCAAGACCCTTATGGAGCAAAAGACAGTTTAACTATACCAATAGTTATAACGCCTGTTAATGACCCACCTGTACCGTTCCTTCCTAATGAGATTATTATACGTCCATCTAAAACGGATACAGTTATTATGCTGAATAACTATGTGTATGATGTTGATAATCCTATTTATAGTTTGACTTGGTTTTATACAGGAAATAATCGAATAAGCATCACAATGAATCCTGTCAATGGGTATCCGACACGTTTTACTCCTGAACCAGGTTTTTTGGGAAGTGAGAGAATTGTATTTTCTGTTACCGATGGTATAGTAACTGTATTAGATACGGTTCTTGTCTCTATAGGAAATGAACAACCTAAAATTATTAGTTTACCTGATATAATTATCAGCACTGATACATTAATTCACGGTTATGTGAATTTAAATAAATATGCTCGGGATGATGAAAATATCAATTTTTTAAATTATAGTGTCTCAGGTGATACTATTGCAAAAGCAATTATTGATTCAAGGGATAGCGTAGTATTTACTTTAAATAATATAGACCAGTGGGGAGTTCAGAACGTTATATTTAAGGCAACTGATAGGGATGGTGGCGTTGGAAGCGATACGATGAGAGTTGTGATACTTGCAGATAACATTCCAACCGTGTGGGGCATTCCTGATGTTTATCTCGCTATAGGTGGAAGAGATAGTTCTATTATCCTTGATAATTACGTGTGGGATAAAGATACGCCGAAAAATAGAATAACATGGACATCTTCTCCAACTGAAAATATCACGGTTTCTATAAATCCAACGACTCATAGAGTTTTAATTTCTTCTTCTGATCCTTCTTTTGTCGGGTTAGAGAACGTAATTTTCAGGGCAACCGACCCTGAAGGTCATTTTAGAGAAGATGAAATTACTGTAAGTGTTTACCCGGGAGATGGGACACCATTTATAAAGACCATTCCTGATGTTCGAATCACAAAAACAAC
>CAZBIT010000187.1:0-5534 GCA_964491835.1 uncultured bacterium | reverse complement strand
CCCGAGGTCTGCCGTAAAAATATCAAATTATATTTTGATTGTGATGTTAATGCTTCGAAAGTATTACCTCCCCCTGATGCAGCATAAATTATCATAACATCATAATTGATGTTATCCCTTACTTTTACCGCTTCTTCATTCGATTTAACTTTAACAACAGGGAGTATTTTTATCGGAAAATCAATTTTATCATTTAAAGAATCAAGTTCCTTGGCTATTCTATTTACCTCACCTGTAATATCACTTTCATTGTGTAAACCACCCCATGGTCTCCAGGATGTCTGAGGTTTTTTCTCATAAATTTCATACATAAGCACTGGCTGAACCACCAACGTTTTGCCAGTATGAATTAATGGCTTATCAGCATTCCATTCCTCAAATTCATTACTTAAAAAAAGAGGAGATGTTAAGCCTAAACTCATTCCAGCAACACTTGAACTCGCTGTTTTTAAAAATTCCCTTCGATTCATATTGCAATTGCAACACATATAAATCCTTTCTTATAAATTTGTTTAAAATCTTTTGTTAAACCAGTGAACTCAAAACGCAAATAGGACAAAACAATTATATTATTAGGTTTCTGAAACATTGAGCCAATTAAGGCCGATTTTACGAATCGCATATCCCATTTTTTCTGTACAATCGCCGAGTGTCATCATCCAGTGAAATCCTCTGTGCTCCCTATTAAATTTTTTCCAATCTCCGTTGATAATAATATCATACTGTGAACGGCATATATCGTAATACGTAGTTTTATCAATCGTTCCTTTAAAACCAATCCAGTATTTCTGACTGCAGTCAGGTACAATCATAGTTATTTCTTGTCCTTTATCCAAAATAACTTTAGGAGTAACACCGTAGTCAGATTCATAATGAGTAACCATTTCTGCGGGTGAGTAATTTTTCCCATCCATCCGTCGGGGCGCTGTGCAGTGTGCTGCTACACATAATCCCCCGTGATGCGGCAGAGAGGGATCATTCAAAAACACAGGTTTCCCTGATACCAAACGCATCAAAATCCCGCACGGAACAGCATTAAAATCTGACTCACAAAAAGCCATATATCCTTCGTCATTTATTAAACTCAACGGAAGACACGCAGTTGTTTCACCAATAGGTATAACAGTTGTCATACAGTTGCGTATAGTAATTGCCGGTGATTCATATTCTGCCATCAGGTCTTTGAAAATAGTATATAATAGAAATGCGTTAACAACAAATTGCCTGTCAGTCATAAGGGTCGTATGAGGAAGAGAAAGATATTTTTCAGTCCATTTTTCTACTTTTGACAATATGTTTCTATCAGATTTTGCTTTTTTAATTCGCTTTTCAACTTCATTGTAACTTACTTCTTTAATATCGATTTTAAATTTATCTTTAGCCACATCCGGTGATTTGTCACACCACCATCCTCCCACACCACCAATAGCAACTATGCGACTGCCAATAAAGTTTTTAATTCCATAAAGTGCCTGTAATCTCCACAATAAATCCTGTGCATCATCTACAACGCAGTCATCAACGTCCATCCCACCTGGATACCGGAATTCATCCAAACTGAAATATTTGATTTCACCGGTGGATTGGTCTTTCTGTAAACCCCGTCTCAAGAATTTGTTATGAACATTTTCATGCCAGTCATAATAAGGTCCTGAGCGATGCCGCAGAAACATTAAATGGTGTTTCCCTTCTGATAGCAAAGCATCAAGAGTTTCTGGTCGTCCGGTATTCGCCGCATAAATTAACATTACATCATAATCACTCTGTTTTTTCACCTTTTCCGCTTCTTCAATTGACCTAACGGTAGCAACGGTATTTATGTTCAAAGGAAAATCTGCTGATAATGAATTTAATTCTCTCGATATTCTTTCAATCTCCTCTGATTTATCCTGTTCAGTATGGATACCCCCCCATTCTCTCCAAGATGTTTGGAACTTTCTCTCATATATCTGGTATGTTAATACAGGCTGTACCTTAAGGATTTTCCCTGTGGAAATCATCGGTTTGTCAGGGTCCCATTCAGTAACTGGAGTATCACTTGATATTAAATTTGCTGTTAATCCAATACTTGCACCTGCAATCCCTGCTGACGTTAATCCCAAAAACTCGCGCCTGCTTATACAATGACAGCACATACAAACCTCCATTATTTACACTTTATAATATTTTATTACGTTATAATAAGTCAACCTAACATCCTTTATTATTTCGGGAATAGGGAGATGATATTTACAGGTTTCCATACAATACCCACAATTTTTCCCCAGGAGATTTTTCAATGATTTTTTTTGACAAAAACGTTCCGACTGAATAAAGACCTGCCTTTTTGAAAAAAGAACGGCGGTTTAACATACCATCTTTCATTTCACCTTTCATTTTAATTTTTCCTATCCAAATAAATTCTCATAATAATATAAAAATTTATTTTTTATTCTATGAAAAATATATGATTCCTGAAAATTGTGATAGAAAAATTTAATTACATTATTTTATGTAGTAAGGGCAATTCATGAATTGCCCTTACATAATCATCACCATCTATATTTAAATAATTAATCGATTCTCATAATTTTAAAAATCCTATTGTAATATTCGGGTGATAGATAATTGGATATATTAAACTCATAAATGTTTAATAAAGTTAATCTACTCTAAAATAATTTTTATGAGGGAATTTTGCCAATTGAAGTACGGGAAATAGAAAATAAACCATTGATTAAATAGATTTTTTTAAATTTAATACCTTGAATTTCAATAGTCAAGAAAAATGATTTAATAAAACAATCAAAAAAAATCTTTATAATTCAGAATTTTAGGAATGCATTTTTAGAATGATAAAATAAAAAGGTCTAATAAATAAATTAGACCTAATGAAGTGCCGAGGGCCGGAATCGAACCGGCACGCCCCAAAAGGGACAAGGGATTTTAAGTCCCTTGCGTCTACCAAATTCCGCCACCCCGGCGTTTGACAAAAATCGAGGCGACGATCGGACTTGAACCGATGAATAGAGGTTTTGCAGACCTCCGCCTTAGCCACTTGGCAACGTCGCCATTATATATCATTAAGAGCGGGAGACGGGATTCGGACCCGCGACAACTTGCTTGGCAAGCAAGGACTCTACCCCTGAGCTACTCCCGCAATTCATTTTTAAATTTATACAATAATTTATATAAAATCAATACTTTTTTCGATTTTAACATATTCAAAATATTTCATTATTCTAATTAAAAAAATCATTTTTTCTCCTAAAAATCTTTTTTAATTTAACAGTATTATCTTTCGTTATATCAATAAGGTTAAAACAATATGGTGGACGAGGACCAATCGATAAAAATTCAATCTCTGGATATAAACTCTGCAAATCTGTGAGAACTTTATTAAACCTATCAGTGAATCTTTTATCAACAAGATACTCTCCACTTAAAATAATTTTATTATTAGGAAGAAAATCTACAAACGATTCTGAAGCAATTTCATCCATCATCTTATTAATTTGTCTTGATAAAACTTTGGTTTTGACATCTAAAATCTTTTTCTTTAAAAGAGTTCTATCCGCATCATAAAAAAATTTTAATCTATTAATTTCTATTTTTTTTAAGTCATCCAGTTTTCGCTTATTGAAAGATTCCTTTACTATTGCCTTAACTATATATTCAACTTTATTCTGAATTCTCTTTAAATTTTCCTGTAATTCATCGTAATATTTTACAATTATTCCCCTCCCCACTCTTTCTCCAACAATAGAATTAAATCTAAATGGAAGAATAGAATATTTCTTTATAAATATTTCTATTACTTCTTCGTGAATTTTGTTATTTTGCATTGTATCTTCATACTGCATAGTATTTGTAGCACTAACTGCTGCACATAAGTCCCTATTGCGAATAAAAAATATTTTTTGATTATCAACTCCCCTTAAAAACAAATCCTGTTCAAAAATTTCTTTCATAATACAGTAAAAATATAACTTCAATTTCAATCCTTATTTAATAATACATTAATTAAAATTATAATAAATTTATTTTAATAAATCAATGTTTTAAGTTTTAAAATTTTATGTAAATCAATCAATGTGTGAACTAAATTAATGGTTAGAATTATTCGGGAGAGATATTATAAAGGTTGAGCCCTGATTTATCTTGCTCTTTACTTTAATCGTTCCATTATGCTTCAGTATGACATTTTGAACAATAGATAATCCAAGTCCAAGACCACTACCAGGGGATTTGGTTGTAAAAAATGGGTCAAATATTTTTTTTAAATTTTCTTTTGCAATTCCTTTACCATTATCTGTAATTTCTGCTGTTACAAAAGATTCATCTATCTTTGTCAATACTGAAATTTCACCGTTATTATCGGTAAAATAAATCGCATTTAAGATAAGATTATGAAACATATAATAAAGTTGTTTACTATCACCCTTGATATTATGAACTTGCTTGAAATTTTTTACAAGATGGATTTTTTTATCAAATAATTTATTCTCAACTGTTCTAAAAACTTCTTCCAAAATATAATTAATATTAATCCATTCAAACATCATATCATCATTTGAATTGGAAAATATTATCAATTCTTTAATTGAATCGTTAAACTTTCCAAGAATTTTTCCTATTTTTGTTAATATTTCTTTATTGCCATCATCAGGACTATTCTTTATAAGAAATTGCAAATATCCATAAATAATACTTAAAGGACTAATAAACTCTTGGCTTATAATTTTGGTGATTTTGGGATAGTCCAGTTCCAGAATGGCATTATGGTTTTGTTCTTGATTAAAAGCATAATCTTCTTTTGCAATACTTTGGATTTTATTTGTATTAATTTTTATTTTTTTCAATTCTTTTTTAAACACTTCAACTTCTTTTTTTATTTTTTTGTTTTCAAGATGTTTTTCAACCATCAAAAGAAGTTCTTCAGGGATAAAAGGTTTAATAACATAATCATCTGCGCCATTTTTCATTGCTTCAACAGCAATTCTTTGCGAACCGTATGCAGTCATTATTATCATAATTATTTCCGAATATTCTTCCTTCGTTTTCTTTAACAATTCTAATCCGCTCATTCCGGGAATCATAAAATCAGTTATAACAAGGTCGGGTTTCACCATCTGAATTTTCTCAAATCCGTCGTCACCATTTTCCGATATTAAAACGTTATATCCTAACCTTTCAAGGTTCAATTGTATTAATTTTAATATGTTATCATCGTCATCTATTACTAATATTTTCTCTTTCTGCATAACAATATTCCTTTAAATAATTGGCTCTTTTTTATATTAAATTGCAAGATATATGCCATACTTTAATAAAAATATAATGCCAATTTTTTTTTACTTTATAATTACAATAATTTCAAAATATTAAATAATGCTATAAGAAAACAAAATTACAAAACGATATAACCTTTTTTGTTTAAAAAATTTTTAAAACTGACTAATATTTTACAGTTTTTAATAATTATTGCTATTTTTAAACAAAAAATCCCCTAATTAAAATGACCAACAAGAGGATTTTTTATAAAAATATTTTCT
>CAZBIT010000186.1:0-5537 GCA_964491835.1 uncultured bacterium | reverse complement strand
TCAAAAACTTGGAGGAAAAATACCAAAAGGTGCACTTTTATTAGGTCCACCAGGAACGGGCAAAACTCTTCTTGCCAAGGCAGTTGCAGGAGAAGCAGATGTTCCATTTTTCAGTATGAGTGGGGCTGACTTTGTTGAGATGTTTGTTGGTGTTGGAGCATCAAGAGTTAGAGATTTGTTTGACCAGGGTAAAAAGCATGCACCTTGCATAATTTTTATAGATGAAATTGATGCAGTTGGGAGGCATAGGGGTGCAGGTCTTGGTGGTGGACATGATGAAAGGGAACAAACTCTTAATCAGTTACTTGTTGAGATGGATGGTTTTGAATCCAACGAAGGTGTTATATTAATTGCAGCGACTAATAGACCCGACGTTCTTGATAATGCTCTTCTTCGTCCGGGTAGGTTTGACAGACAAATCGTTGTAGATAGACCCGATGTTAATGGAAGAGAGGGCATATTGAAGGTTCATACAAAAAAAATACCACTTGACAATGATGTCGAATTAAAAGTTCTTGCAAGAGGAACTCCGGGTCTTGCTGGTGCAGAACTTGCAAATATGGTCAATGAAGCGGCGTTATTGGCTGCAAGAAGAAATCGTTTAAAAGTAATTATGAAGGATTTTGAGGATGCTAAAGATAGAGTGATGATGGGCGCTGAAAGAAAAAGCATGCTTATAAGTGAAAATGAAAAAAAACAAACTGCATACCATGAATCTGGACACGTTCTTGTGTCAAAATTCACACCTAAATCTGATCCAATTCATAAAGTTACCATAATCCCGAGGGGTAGAGCACTTGGAATTACTACTTCTCTTCCAATGGACGAAAAACATACTTATTCAAGAGAATATTGTGAATCTATTCTTGCTAAAGCAATGGGTGGTCGAGTTGCAGAAATTATCGTATTTGACGAGTTAAGTACGGGTGCTGGTAATGATATTGAACAGGCAACGAACCTGGCAAGGAAAATGGTCTGCGAATGGGGGATGAGTGATAAATTAGGACCCGTTACGTTTGGTAAAAAAGATGAAGAAATATTTTTAGGTAGAGAAATTGCCCAGCATAGAGATTATAGTGAAAACACTGCACGAATTATCGATAGCGAAGTAAAAGGACTTGTGTTGGAGGCACATAAAAAAGCTGAAGAGATTATAAGAAAAAATATCGATAAACTCCATCTTCTTGCGGAGGCACTTCTTGAAAGGGAAATTCTCGATGGTGAGGAAGTCAATAAAATAATAAATGGTGAAAAATTGGAACCTATAAAAAAGGAAGAAAACGTTTCTATCTCTGCAAATTCCGAAGAAACCGAAAAGAAAGTCATAGATAAAATAGAAGAAAAACTATAAATTATAAATTAAATTTTACATTACTTAATATTGGAAATATTTTTTATTTTTGAAAAAAGCCGGCTTTAAATTTAGTCGGCTTTTTTTAGTAATTCTGAAAATTAAATAAAAATTTATGAAAAATGGATTTGTTTTAAATCTAAGGGGAAAGATACTTGATTTGAGAATGAGAACGGGTATAATGGGAGTTTTGAATGTAACGCCAGATTCATTTTCGGATGGGGGAAAGTATTTTGAGACGGAGAAGGCGATAGGGCGAGGAATTCAAATTACGGAGGAAGGCGCTGATATAATTGATATTGGTGGAGAATCTACAAAACCAGGTTCTGAGCCAATAAGCGTTCAAGAAGAAATTGATAGAGTAATTCCTGTTTTGGAAGGTCTTTTAAAATATGTCGACAAACCAATTTCTATCGACACATATAAGGCGGATGTTGCAGAAATTGCTCTTGAAACTGGTGCTCATATGGTAAATGACATAAGCGGTTTTCAATTTAGTACCAATTTGCCTGAGATATTGAAAAGGTATGGTATTCCTTTTGTCTTAATGCACATTAAAGGCACTCCGAAAAATATGCAAAATAGTCCAAAATATAATGATTTAATTAATGAGATAAAGGATTACTTTAAAGAAAAAATTAATCTTGCATTGGAACATTCAATTAAGTTTGAAAATATTATAATTGACCCTGGGATTGGATTCGGGAAAAAAATTAAGGATAATTTTTTATTATTGAAAAGATTAAGCGATTTCAAAGATTTTGGATGTCCCATACTTATTGGTCCATCAAGGAAGAGATTTATTGGGGAAACATTAAATCTACCACCAGAACAAAGATTGGAAGGAACATCTGCCGCAGTTACTGCTGGAATCTTAAATGGTGCTAATATTGTGAGAGTACATGACGTTAAGGAGATGATTAGAGTTGTAAAAATAACAGATGAAATTTTATATTATAAAGAAAATAAAGTTAATTAATCATTAAATAAAAAAAATTATGATGATATTTAAAATAGGTTTTTTAGAGTTTTCGTTAAAAGATTTGATTGACATATTACTTGTAAGTTTTCTGATATACAAATTATATCAGGTGATGGAAGGAACGCGTGCAGTTAAAATGATTGCTGGTCTCATATTAATTTTAATATTGTCATTTTTTGTTGAAGCATTTGAAATGAGTGGTATGTCGTGGATAATTGGGAACATAAAAACAGTATGGATAATATTATTTGTAATAGTTTTTCAGCCAGAATTAAGAAGGATTTTAATACTTGTAGGACAAAGCAGACTTTTAAGAGCATTTTTTAAAGTAAGAGAACGTAAAATATTTGATTCAATTGCTACTGCTGCTTGTGAATTATCCCAAAAAGGATATGGTGCACTTATTGTTTTAGTTAGAGATATGGGAATAAGGGCTATTGTTGAAACTGGAATCTCCATTCAAGCAAAGGTGTCGAACTCGTTAATTGTATCAATTTTTTCTCCTCACTCACCCTTACACGATGGAGCAATTATTATAAATGAGGATATAATCGAAGCAGCGAAGTGTATTTTACCTTTAACTCAAAATCCAGATATTGACAAAACGATTGGAACAAGACATAGAGCTGCTTTGGGCATCTCAGAAGAATCGGATGCTGTAATTATAGTCGTCTCAGAAGAAACTGGCAGAATATCTATTGCACATAAAGGACAACTAATTAGTGGTCTGAATTACAACTCTCTTATGGATATGTTTTCTAAAATGTTTCAATCAAGTTATTAATATCTTTGAAAAACAGATAATTTTGTATGGAAAAATTGATTCTAAAAGAAAATCTAAATAGTTTACCTGATAAACCAGGAGTTTACTGTTTCAAAGACAAAAATGATAAAACAATCTATATTGGAAAAGCAAAATCAATTAAGCATAGAGTACGCTCTTATTTTCAGAATTCGGCTCCGTTCGACCAAAAGACAACAATAATGATTTCAAAAGTAAACGACCTTGAAACAATAGTTACTGACTCTGAAGTTGAAGCTCTTATTCTTGAGGCAAATCTCGTAAAAGAGTATAAGCCAAAATATAACATAAATCTTAAAGATGATAAAAGTTATCCCTATATTAGAATCACCAATGAACTTTTTCCGAAGGTTTTTCCAACACGAAAAATAATTCACGACGGTTCAAGATACTTTGGTCCATACACAGATGTTAAATCAATGAAGCACGCTTTAAAAATTATAAGGAAGGTTTTTCCTATATGTACATGTAATTATAATATTACTGAGGAAACGATAAAACAGAAGAAAATCAAGGTTTGTCTTTATTACTATATGAAAAAATGTCCTGGACCTTGTGAAGGATTGATTTCGCCTCAGGATTATCAGAAAATCATTAATCAAATGATAAACTTCATTAATGGAAAAAATAAAGAATTACTTGAAGAGATAAAAGAACAGATGAATAAAGCGGCGGAAGAAATGAATTTTGAAGAAGCAGTAAGATTGAGAGATAACATTAACGCTATTGAACGGTTTAATTTTAGTCAAAAAGTCGTATTAAACAAGAGTGTTGATATTGATGTTTTTTCGCTTGCAGTTGAAGGAGATACAGCGTGTGGAGTAATTTTTAAAGTAAGAGACGGGAAATTAATTGGCAGACAACACTTTTATTTTTCAAATGTTGAGGATAAACTAAAAAGTGAAATCTTAAAATCATTAATTCAAAATTATTACATTAACAATAAATTTTATCCCGATGAAATATACGTTCCACTTATACCAGAAGATTTAACCTTAATATTGAGATGGCTTGAAAAGGAAAAGGGAGATAAGATTAATTTATGCGCTCCTAAGATAGGAACTAAAAATAAATTAATAGAGATGGGCGAAAAAAATGCACAACTTCTTATGGAAGAACTTAAAATTCAAAAAATGAAGTCCAGTGATTTCGTTCCTAATTCGGTTATTTCTCTCCAGAAAGATTTGCATTTGAAAACTCTTCCCAGAAGAATAGAAGCTTTTGACATTTCAAACATTTCTGGAAAAGATGCTGTGGCATCTATGGTTTATTTTGAAAATGGAATATCTAAAAAATCTGAATACAGAAAATTCAAAATAAAGTCAGTAGAAGGTGCTGACGATTTTGCGATGATTGGTGAAGTTGTAAAAAGAAGGTATTCAAGATTGATGAAAGAGAAAAAGGAGTTACCCGATTTAATACTAATAGATGGTGGGAAAGGGCAGGTTTCTTCCGCAGTAAGTGCATTGAAAGAAATTGGCATAAAGAATCATCCCGTCGCTGGAATTGCAAAAAGATATGATGAGATATATCTTCCTGAAATCAAAGAACCACAGTCCATATCAAAAAGTTCACCCGGTCTTAAGTTACTTCAGAGAATGAGGAATGAATCTCACAGATTTGCCCTTCAATATCACAGGAAATTAAGAAAAAAAAGAACGATTTTTTCTGAACTTGACAATATAAAAGGAATTGGAAAATCAAGAAAAGAAAAATTATTAAGATATTTTGGCTCAGTAAAGAAAATCAAGCAGGCGACACCTGAGGACATTGCAGAGATTCCTGGGCTTAGTAAAAATATTGGAATAAATTTACTAAAAGAATTAAATCAAAATTGATTAATGTTTACTGATAAATTTAAATTTGTTGATTTAAGCCACGTTATAGATGAAAATATTTCTATTTTTCCCTCAATTCCTCTACCAAAAATCACATCCTTTTTAAGTCACAGTAAATCAAAGTTAACAGGAAGATATAAAAATTGCACTTGTGAATTAACAAAAATTGAATTTGTAACAAGTGTTGGAACATATCTTGATTCACCATTTCATTTTGTGCCAGATGGAAAAGATATAAGTGAACTTGATTTGAAGGATTTAGTGGTGAAAGGATTATGTTTAGATTATTCAAAAATTAAAGATAAATATATTAACATTAATAGCGCGAATAAATTTAAATTACAGAATAAGGCACTATTAATATACACAGGATGGGGAAAGCATTGGGGAAAAAGCAAATATATAAATCATCCATACCTTTCAAAAGATTCAGCGAAGTTATTGGTTGATAAAAAGGTTAAACTCGTTGGGATTGACACATTAAATATTGATAATCCAAAAGACCCGGAAAGGCCGGTTCACAATATATTATTGAAGAATAATATACCAATTATAGAAAATCTT
>CAZBIT010000185.1:0-5545 GCA_964491835.1 uncultured bacterium | reverse complement strand
AGCCATTTCTGCTGTTCGCTCTTTTGCCCCACGTGAGGTGTGATTGTCCCACATATCGCAGATGATTATTGCAAGTTCACTTGCGGGTATTGTTTTTCTTTCTGTGATGATTTTCCAGATTCTGCGTTCATTTTTGTCTTTTGTGAGTTCCTGTCTTCGCGAATTTAAAATTAAAACTTCCTTATCTGTAGTTATTAGTGGAATATTAGGATATTGTAGTGTTTTCTTTGATGCGTAGTTATGGCTTAATCCTGATATCAATAAAGTTGCTGTGAAAAAACAAACATAGATTGATTTAATATTCGTCATTAAAATTCTCCTTAATATATAATTTTATAATAATGATTTTAAAAATGGCGAAATATGGCGAGGTGAAGAACACCTCGCCAAGCGTAATATTATGATTTTTTTCGTTGTTGATAATAACATTATTGTAGAGACGTTGCATGCAACGTCTCTACTATTATAATTTATTACTAATCCGATAATTCTCTAATCCAGATATTGCGGAATCTGATAGGATTGCCGTGGTCTTGAAGTCCTAATGGAAGTTTATCGGGATGTTTCTGGTAAGTCGGGACTTTTTTGAAAATTGTTGCTCCGAGTAGTTCGAAATGGTCTTGCACAAGAACTCCATTATAAAGTATTGTGACTATTGCAGGTTTTACTACTAAACTGTCTTTGAAAACAGGTCTGTGAAAAACAATATCATAAGTTTGCCACACTCCCGGGGGAAGAGATGCATTTACAAGAGGTTGATTCTGTCCATAGACCGACCCCGCCATACCAGCAGGATAGGTTTTGTTATTATATGAATCCAATACCTGAATTTCATAAAGATTCATCAGGAAGACACCACTGTTGCCACGACCCTGACTTTCTCCTACTATTTCAGTCGGGGTTGCCCATTCGATGTGTAACTGAAAAGTACCGAATTCCTGTTTTGTATGGATTTGACCAGCGCCTTTAACTACTTCCATATAACCTTTCTCGACTTTCCATTTCGCAGGATTGCCGTCTCTATCGAGCCATTGGGATAGGTCCTTGCCATCGAAAAGCACGGTTGCATCTGAAGGTATTTTACCCGGCATATCCTGGGTGCTTGCTGTCCCTGGGGTTATAACGGCGGGTTGTGGCTGGTTCTCATCATACATTACCTCGAGGTTGTATGGCTTGGAAACATACTCATTAACGGATTTTTTTGTTTCACATCCAACCATTGCTCCCAATAAAATAACTGAAATTCCTAAAATGATTAATTCTAACTTCATATTTTCCTCCTGAATTTTTTATAAAATTTCATTAAAGTTAATCAAATCTAAAATAATTTTCTGCTTAATTTTATAATAAATGTATATACAACATAGATATAAAGCAATATTTTTTTCTAAAAATTTCATTTACCTGATAATTGTATTATAAAAATTAAGGGGCAATTCATGAATTGCCCCTACATAATCATCAACATTTTTATTTTAATAATTAAATTGATTACTATAATTTTGGAAATCTTATAGCAATTTTAGGGTAATTAAAAAAGATAAAATGATTATTTGATGTTCTTATAGGTTGTTTGAGGTAGTTATTTTATTAACTGAAAATTGCGATAGAAAAATTTATATTCCATTATTTGATAAGTAGGGGCAATTAATGAATTGCCCTTACATAAACTTTTAAAACGGTTTAAATCCGATTGTTATTCCAACAATACCCAAATGGTCAAAGTAATCATAATATGGGTCATTAGAAGCATTATCTCTTATAAGAAATCGAAAAAATAAGTCAAAAGTATTTGGAAATTTCCAATCGGTGAAAAATGTTTTTGTTAAAAGTAGGGAGTAATCAATCCGTGTATCTTTACGATAATTTCCTGATGCATTTCCTTCGTTTGTCAAAGCGGGTGTTCCTTTGTAATTCTTTTTTTGGTATTCTACGCCAATCTTACCCTGAAATCCAATTCCAAAAACACGTGTGATGTTCATATTTGAATAGAGATTTTGGTAACTATATGGGTCATCATAGAGGTCGTTTTCTGTATAATAATAAACACCATCTAAAAATGATTCAATAGGGTCAGAAATAAACAATTGTCCTCCAACATTAAGATTAGCACCTGTTTTTGGTGTTAATGATTTTCCGATGTTGATAGAAGATGAAAAAAGTAAGACATTAATGGGTTCTTCGACGTAACGAGCACGAGGCATAATAAGACCAGGCACATAGCCAAAAAAACTCATCTTTTTTTGATTCACATAATTTTTAACGCCGATTCCTATATCACCCATCAAACTAAGTTTGTTTTGAAAGAACTGCTGGTAACGACCCCACAAGCGATATTCAATATTATCTATTTGAGAAAATTCTAAAAATTTGTTTTTCTGGAGATTAAATCCTAATGTATAAATTTTGGTTAATTGGGGTTCATAAAGAAAGTTAGCATAAAAACTGTATGAGTTTATATCGTAGTATGTATAGTTGCTTTTGTTTCGTCGGATTTTTGCGGATGCACCGAGATTAATTGTTATATCTTCACTTTTAAAAGGGATTCCAGCAATTCCAAAAATATGTGCATTATTTTCTCTTTCTTTGTAATTTGTGAATGTTGAATAATCACCTGTGTAATATAAACGAAGGAGGTAGGGATTCCCAGAAAAAGTATATCCTGTATAAAGAGAAAAGGTATTAATCCACTCATCGTAAAGATTTCTGTTTTTAAAGGAGTTATCATCACTAATTATGTAGTATGTGAAAGAAAAATCTGACTGAGCATATAAAGGGGAAGTTAAAATTAGAATAATAAATATATGAATCCATATACCTTTGAAAATTTTCGTCTCGAAATGCATCATTTCCTCCTTCGTTTAAAAAAAGGGGCACATATTATTGTGCCCCATTCACCATTTAATTCTTCATCGTATTGGCATTGCTTCATTTATTTTTTCTTATCACTATCAGATTTTCCTTTCATTTCTTTATACTTGGAGGTAAGTTATCAGGAATTCCATCACCATTTTCATCAATGAAAGGAGGTAATCCCTTTTTAATCCTTTCTTGAACTTGCTGGCGCCATAGTTTCAATTCTTCTAACTGTTTTCGAATTTCTTTTGGAGTTGCAACGTCAGGGATTCCGTCTCCATTTCTGTCAAATGTCCTATATTGTTTATTAGCATGTTCACGAAGAGGCATGTCAGGAACTCCATCATTATTTATGTCAATAAGCATTTTGCTATGTAAGTATTCACGAAGAGCCATATCGGGAACACCATCATTATTTGTATCGACAAGAGCATTCATTTTTTCATCCATTTTAGTTTTTAGATATTCACGAAGAGGCGTGTCAGGAACTCCATTATTATCTGTATCGACAAGAGAATTCATTTTTTCATCCATTTCATTTTTTAGATATTCACGAACAGGTGTATCTGGAACACCATCATTATCTGTGTCAATAAGCGTGTTTGTTTTCATATACTCACGAATAGGTGTGTCTGGAACACCATCATTATTAGTATCGACAAGGGCATCCATTTTTTCTTTTGTTTTAGTTTTTAAATATTCGCTAAGAGGCGTATCAGGAACACCATTATTATCGGTATCAACAAGAGCACTCATTTTTTCATCCATTTTGGTTTTTAGATATTCACGAAGAGGCGTGTCGGGGAAACCATCGTTGTTTGTGTCAATGAGCATTTTTGTTTGTAGATATTCACCAATAGCCATATCTGGAACACCATCGTTATTTGTATCGACAAGTTCATCCATTTTTTCACTTATTTTCGTTTGTAAATATTCACTAACAGGTGTATCAGGGACACCATCATTATCAGTATCGACAAGAGCATTCATTTTTTCTTTCATTTTGGTTTGTAGATATTCACCGAGAGGTGTGTCAGGAATTCCATCATTATTTGTATCGATAAGTTCATTCATTTTTTCATACATTTTTGTTTGCAGATATTCACGGAGAGGTGTATCGGGGACTCCATCATTATTAGTATCAATAAGTGTTTCTAAATTTCTTTTACCTCGATGCATTAAAGGACGTAAACCCCAACCACCTTGCAAAAGGTCATTAACTCCGTCACCATCACGGTCAATAAATGGTATTTCTTTTTCAGGAGCAGGAGGAGTTGGAGGTGTTTCTTGGGCAAAAATCTTATTGTTTATCCATATTAGCACAAATATAACTGAAACGGTAATGACCATTATGTAAAATATTTTCCGTTTCATTTAATTTCTCCTTTTTTATTATTATTAATTCTCACTGATTAATAAACCAAAGTTGACATAAAATTAAATCAAAATTTCGAACTTGCTATATCTTATATCTCTTGGTTTATATGGTTTATTTGGTTCATATGGTTTATATTTCGGTTTTAGTTCTGATAATTTAGATAATCGTTCCGATTGACTTTTGTTACTTTCTTCTTTTCTAAGTTTTCTAAGTGTGGGAATAATCGGATTTTTTTCTGGTTTTTCTACTTTACTGCCTAATAAATTCTCTGATTCTTTTAATACTTTTGTTGTTGTTAATACAGATTGTGGAAGGGTTTCAATAGTTACATAATTGCTAAGAGCAAAAACAACCGTTCTTTCAACCACATTTTCAAGTTCACGAACTTTATCAAAGAAGTTGTTCTTCATAATTGAGTTAAGTGAGTCATATGTTGATTCATTTATATAAATAATTAAACCGGCGATTAACATCATCAAAAATACTTTCCGTTTCATTTTGGTTCTCCTTTTTATTAGCGCATATCATTTAATTTTCATTAATATATTATGCAAAAGATGTGCCAGAAGTGAAGAGCATTTATAAGTCATTTAATAATAATATATTATAATTATGAATACTTTTTATTATTCAAGATTAAAGACTTATATTTCGACCAAATTGTTGTAAAATTCGACCAAATTGTCGAATTCATTATATTTTGTATTTTTTCATTTTATATCTAAGTTTTCTTTCGGATAATTTAAGAGCACGTGCCGATTGACTTTGATTGCCTCCTGCTTTTTGGAGAGCAGAAATTATAAGATGTTTTTCGAGTTTTTCTACTTGACTGTCGAGTGAATCTTCTGACTCTTTTGTTTCTTCCGTTGTTGGCATAAAAATATTTGGTGGAAGGTCTTCAAGAGTGATGTAATTGTTTCGAGCAAAAACAACTGCTCTTTCAATCATATTTTCAAGTTCACGAACATTACCGGGGAAATTATACTTCATAATTGAGTCGAATGATTCACGAGTTAATCCTTTTATATCTTTTTTGTTTTCTGATGAATATTTTTTGATAAATAAGTCGGTGAGTGGTAGAATATCTTCTTTTCGTTCGCGAAGGGGTGGTATGTATATTGTGATGACGTTCAGTCGATAATATAAATCTTCTCTAAATAAGCCATTTTTTATTATCGATTCAAGATTTTTATTAGTTGCAGCAATAATTCTAATGTCTATTGGAATTGGTTTTGA
Source organism: uncultured bacterium (assembly GCA_964491835.1). Classification (GTDB taxonomy): domain Bacteria; phylum SM23-31; class SM23-31; order JAUVVT01; family JAUVVT01; genus CAZBIT01. Next base: position 75 of record CAZBIT010000185.1, on the reverse strand, counting down.
ACTACCCAACGGTTCTATGATATTTTCCTGCAAGACTCTAAGGAATTTTGTTTGGAGTTCAACGGGAATATCGCC
>CAZBIT010000184.1:0-5554 GCA_964491835.1 uncultured bacterium | reverse complement strand
AAGCCAGTCCACACAATAGGCGCATGATATTCTGAAGGATAAATAAATGGAATAACAAGAAAAATAAAACCAATTGTAGAAACTACTAAAAGCCAGGAATTTTTTACTTCAAATTTTGGGAAATAAGTATTTTTAAAGATTCCAAAAGTTTCAAGCAAATCTCTTGTTTGAAATATCGCAGGATAAATCGTTGAAAAAGACCAGAAATATCCAGTGTATCTTATAAGTTTATTTTCAGGAAGATTTATATAGTGCCAGTTTCTCATAAATAGATTATATCCTTCAAAAATGAGCCAGAATCCGACTGAAAGAAAAAGGAGTATTATAAATTCTTTGAAATGACAGGATATAAACGATTCCCCCCTTTTTCTGAATATCAAACTGTCAATAAAAAATATATATCCTGTCCACACCAAAGGCGTAAACCAGACACTAATCAACCTATTATCTAAAAATAGAAAAAACTCCGCGATAACAATTATTGATAAACCAAAAATACCGTAAATTTGAACTACTTTATTTTTCATTTGATTAGTTATTAAAATAATATTTTTAATTAAAATTCTCATAGAATATACAAACTATAAATATTATTTTAAAAACTTTTTTTTATTTCAAAACATTTTTTTCACTTGACATAAATTTTTAAAAAACTTAAATTTTTAAAATATTGAAACTATTTTATTTATGTTTATAGCAAAATTATAACACTTATCTATGTTGAAAAGAGCACTTTTTATATTTCTTTTATCCACATTAGCAACTTTTCAAATTAATGGGCAGTATGTCAATCTGCCAATCGGTCACTGGGCATACTCACTCTTGGATAGATTTGAAACAAAGGGCTATTTAGAAAACATCAACTACCATTCAAAACCCTTCACGCGTGAAGAAATCGCAAACATAATTATCAGCATTTCACAGAAAATAGAAAAAGGGGAAATCTCTCTTTCAAACACAGAAACAGCACTTTTTGAAAAACTTAAAGGTGAATTTTTTGATGAGTTACAGAATAAAAATATTAAAATAAATCCAAAAGAAAAAGAACCGCATCTATTCACTTGGAAAGAGAAAAATAGCATACTTCATTATGATGGCTACATTATGGAAGATGCTAAATATTTTCCAAACAATAAAGAATCTGACTATTCATCGCGTTTAACAATGGGTTCAATTATCCGAGGAGTCATTGAAGACAAAATACATTTTTACGTTGATTTCAGAAACACTCTCATAAAAGGTGAAGATTTAGAAAAAAATTACAATCCATCTTATGGGCCTCCGATTTCTGTTGCGGGAAGCAAAATATACAGTGACCAGGCAGTTGCATACTTTGTTTATAAATTTCAATGGTGTGAGTTTTCCATCGGAAGAGATATTTTTTCCTGGGGACCGGGCTATAGAGGTTCTCTTGGTCTTTCTATAAACAGTGAAGTTTTTGATATGTTCAGATTCAATTTATCATATAAAAGATTTAAATTCATAGGAATTTCAGGAATCTTAAATTCTGAATATGGCAGAAAAAACATCTCCGCACATAGAATAGAAGTTAGAATTACTCCAAAATTTACTCTTGCAGGTTACGAAACGGTCATTTATGGAAATAGAGGATTTGAACTGATTTATGTTAATCCAATTATGCCTTACCATATTGCAGAACATCACGAGCAGGATAAAGATAACAATACTATGGGATTTGATTTCGTTTACCTCCCCATTAAACATTTTAAGTTGTATTCAGAAGTATTTCTTGACGATTTCAACACATCAAAAAATCCGTTTACATATTATGGAAATAAATTTGCATTTCTTTCTGGATTTCACTGGACAGACCCATTTAGCATAAAAGATACCGATTTTAAAGCAGAATATACCCGCATCGAACCATACGTATATACTCATACTTATCCGATAAACACTTACACAAACTATGACCGCATTATCGGGCACTGGATTGGTCCCAATTCCGACTATTTTTTTACGGAATTTTCCTATCAATATAATCGACCTTTAAAAATTATAGCATCTTTCGAACAGAAAAGACAGGGAAAGGGAGACGTTAATATTCCACATAAATCCCAGGATGGGATAAGAAAAAAGTTTCTTGATGGAATTGTAGAAAATAAAAAATCTCTCAATTTGGGCTTTTTATGGGAATTAAAAAGAGATATGTACATCTCTTTTAACTGGGGAATTACTAAAACAAAAAACGCAGAAAGAATATTAAATAATAATGATGACCACAATGAATTAAACTTAATTTTCTGGATAAACAGATAATATTTTTTTTCATTATTTTTTTCCAGTAGGATAAAGTAATTTTTGAATTTCTTCTGTATAGAGATTTTCGAGGGTTACAATGCTCACACCTGTATCAATTCTTTTTGGCACTTCCCTGCCTTGAATCACATCAACTGCGGATTTTACTCCAAGATACCCCATTTTAAATGGATTTTGGACAACTAATGCTTGAATGATATTTTTTTTGAGTGCTTCTATTTCATTTTCTGCAGCATCAAATGCCACAAGTTTTACTTTACCTGCAAGCCCTCTTGCTAAAAGTGACTGTGAAGCACCAATCGCACCTGCCTCATTTGCAGTAAAAATCCCTTTTATGTCGGGAAATGCTGTAAGAATATCCTCTGTAACAGTCATAGCAGTAGCAACGTCACTTTGTGAATATTGAATTGTAGTTAATTCAACATCTTTATATTTTTTAATTTCTTCAACAAATCCACTTTCTCTCCACATTGAAGTTGCTGAACCGGGCACAAAGGGTATGCAGGCAACTTTCCCCTTTCCACCAATAAGATTTACAAGTGCTCGTGCTGCAAGATTTGCCCCGAGAATATTATCAGTCGCAATAAAACTTGCTGGTATGTCTGAATCTATTCCAGAATCAATGGTAATCACGGGAATATTTTTCGAAATCGCATGATTCACCACTGGAACTAATGCTTTGCTATCGGTAGCAGCTAACACTATCGCATCGACTTTTTGATTTATATAATCTTCTATTATTGCAATCTGGTTATCAACATTCGTCTCTGATGGTGGACCTTTCCAGATGACTTCAACACCCAATTCTTTACCAGCAGAATCAGCCCCCACTTTCACTGAAACCCAGAAAGAATGAACAACCGCCTTTGGTGTGACTAAAATGCGAAGTTTTTGAGATTTTTTGTTGGAACAACTTACATTAAAAAATAAAACAATTATTAAAAATATAACTCTCAGAAATAACTTCCTTCTTACAATCATTCATCACCCATTAACAAACATTTTATTCAGAAATAAATTAATATTATTTTTCGTTTTAAAACTTTTAGATGAATAAAAAAACTATTTTATTCTTTCAAAAAAACAGATTTGCTCAAACTTTTAATAGGATAAAGAAGTTTTTGTATTTCTTCATTGTAAAAATTTTCCATCGTGACAACGGTAACCCCAGTATCAACTCTTTTAGGAATTTCTTTTCCATTAATAACGTCAACTGCGGATTTTACTCCAAGATAACCCATTTTGAATGGATTTTGAACTACCAGAGCTTGGACTATATTTTTCTTAAGAGCATCTATTTCATTTTCTGCAGCATCGAAGCCAACAATTTTTACTTTTCCTGCAAGCCCTCTTGCCGAAACTGCTTGCGACGCACCTATCACACCCGGCTCATTCGCAGCGAAAATCCCATCAATATCAGGAAATGAAGTAAGAATATTTTCCGTAACAGCCATTGCAATAGCCATATCGTTTTGTGAATATTGAACCGTTACTAATTTAATATCAGGATACTTTGCAATTTCTTCCCTAAAACCTCTTTCCCTCTCGATAGAAGTAGATGTACCTGGGAAAAATGGAATTAATGCCACATCCCCTTTATATCCAATAAGTTGCGCAAGAACTTTTGCCGCCATATTTGCTCCAAGAACATTATTCGTGGCAATAAAACTTTTTGGTTCATCGGAATCAATCCCAGAGTCAATTGTTATAACAGGAATATTTTTTGAAACGGCATTTCTAACGACTGGTATCAATGCTTTTGTATCAAGAGCCGCAAGAACAATAGCATCAATTCTCTGATTTATGTAATCTTCAAGAATGGATATTTGATTATTTACATCTGCTTCCGTTGGTGGTCCTTTCCAGATGACTTCGACACTGAGTTCTTTCCCAGCAGAATCAGCCCCTGCCTTCACTGTAACCCAAAAAGACGCGACTACCGACTGCGGCGTAACCAAAATACGCAAGTTCTGGGATTTATTGTTTGAACAACTTGGGTATAGAATAATAATTGACAATAAAAACAAAACGAATGAATATAATTTATTTTTCATAATTATCCGATTTTTATCTATCATTTACATTGTCATAGCCATAAACTATGAAATTTTAAAGTGTTATTTTCTCTTCAAGTTGATAAAAAATCCTTCTAATATAATAAATCTTGTCTTTATGGATATAACCATTTCTTGTTATCATTTTTAAAATTATTTGTATTATAAATATCCATATTTCTTAAACACAAAGGATTATCTCCATCAAATTCCCAATTTAATGGATTATTAACAATATAAATTCTAATATTGTTCAATTCTTCTTCATTTCTGACAATATGTTCATAATAATTCCGTTGCCAGAATTTGCCAATCGCATCGATTTTGTTTTTCTTGATATATTCCAACCAATCATTAACACATAACAATTTAAATTCACCAATGATTTCCCCCAATGTAGGGGCAAGTCTTGCGCTTGCCCCAGATCTTGCACCTGCCCCTATAATTATTATTCCATGTAAGTCATTTGGCATTATCACAAATTCATCCAATTCAGTGTTTGGATATCGTGATAGTTTTTCATTCCATATACGGTCTATTATTTCCCGTAATTTTGTATATTTTTCAAATACAATTCTCTGTCTCGTGTGCAAATTGTTACAAAATACGCTCCTTCCTGCGAATAATCATATCCTTTCAACCTGATGGAATGACGATTATGTATATCCATTTCCTATTCTCCAATAGGGCAACAGCAAGTGTTGCCCCCACAATTATGGATTTGAATTTCTGATTCGCCTTCGGTTAATCCTACAAAATGCAAGACAAGAACACATTAACATTTTTGTTCAAAAAAACAACAATCACGGATTTTGCCACAAAAAAACCTTGACCTTGCAAAATGTAAACAAATATAATCCATCCTTAGCGGAGAGGGAGGGATTCGAACCCCCGTTCGCCAAAAGCGAAAACGGTTTTCGAGACCGCCCCGTTCAACCACTCCGGCACCTCTCCCTTTACAAATATTTAAATTACAGGTTTTCACGAAAATACCTTTTTAGAAAGAACCAAAAATAATACCAACAGATGTGTCATTCCCGTGTCCGCCATAGGTGGATCCGCCTCTGGCGGACAAACGGGAATCCATATAAATAACTTAACTATCTAATGCTGGCGAAGTCCCGCTTAAGCGGAATTCACCTTCGCCCCTTAAAGTGCACGGAAGAATGACAATTTACTTTTTTACATTCATTTTCATTTAGCAAAATTTACCAAAGTCC
>CAZBIT010000183.1:0-5631 GCA_964491835.1 uncultured bacterium | reverse complement strand
ACTCCAGATGATATGTCAATCCCATACGGATTCACTTTTTCAATAGCATACTTAATGTTTTCTGTATTTAATCCTCCCGATAAAATTATTTTCCCATATTTTTTCGCCTTAACTGCAACATCCCAATCAAAAATTTTACCTGTTCCTCCATATTCATTCTGTGCAAAACTATCGAGTAAAAATGCACTTACTGAATAATTAGAAAGAATAACAGACGAAAAATCTTCATTTACACGAAATGCTTTTATAACTCTTTTATTAAATTTTTTACAGTAATCAGGTGATTCATCACCATGAAATTGCAAAATATCTACGGGGCATATTTTTAAAGTATCTTCAACTTTATCAGTTTTTTCATTAACAAACACACCCACAGTTACGATAAATGGCGGAAGATTTAATATAATTTCATTCGCCTTTTCTGGTTCAATATATCGCCTACTTTTTGGATAAAAAATAAACCCTAATGCACTTACACCCATTTCGGCAATATTTTTAGCATCTTCTAACTCTGTTATGCCACAAATTTTAATAAAAATCAAGATATACCCTTTAAAAGTTCTCTAAGTTTTTTCCCGGGTGAAGGGCTTTTCATTAAAACTTCTCCTATAAGAACACCATTAAAACCTTTACTTTTTAAAGACCTTATATGTTCAGAAGAAGTTATACCACTTTCACTTATAACAATTGAATTCTTAGGGAGCAAATCCTTTAAACGATAGCTTGTTTCAATATTCACCTCAAACGTTTTAAGGTCTCTATTATTTATGCCAATTATGTCTATATTTAAACCTTCAATTTTTTTTATCTCGTCATCACTGTGTATTTCAACAATGCATTCAAGATTAATTGAACGTGCTATTTTGATGAATTTATTAATTTCATCCTTTTCCAAACAAGAAGAAATTAAAAGGATGGCATCCGCTCCTATTTTTTTGGACTGATATATTTGATATTCACTAATAATAAAATCTTTTCTCAATATGGGCAAATTCACCACCTCTTTTACATTTGATATATGGTCATCATTCCCGAGAAAAAAATTTTTTTCCGTCAAAACAGAAATGGCAGAAGCCCCGTTCTTTTCGTAATCACTTGCGATACTTTGCAGGTCATAGTTTTCTCTAATAATACCACAAGAAGGTGACGATTTTTTTAACTCTGCAATTATTGAAATATCCTTTTTCTTTAAATTTTTTACTAAACTCCTTGAAGGCAAATTACCATTAATTTCGCTTTTTATTTTATCAAGTGGAATCTCTTTTTCTTCAATAGAAATCTGTTCCTTTTTTAAAGATATTATTTTTTCAAGAAACATAATATTTTTTAATTTACTTTTTATAAAAATTCTTGAGTTGTTCTAATTTTTGCATAGCAAACTTAGAATCAATGGATTTTTCTGCTAATTCAATACCATCTTCAATATTTTCCACTTTACCGGAAGAAGCAATTGCAGCGGCAGAATTTAAAATTACCATATCTCTTTTTGCACCTTTACCACCTTCAAGTATTTCAATTGCCGACTTAACGCTCTGTTCAACATCTCCACCGAAAATCTCTTTTACGTTCCTTCTTGAAAAGCCAAACTCTTCAGGTTTTACAATGTAAGTCCTTACCTTATTATCTTTTAGTTCAGAGATTTGAGTTTCACCTACAATTGATATTTCGTCAAGACCATCAAGTCCGTGCACAACAAAAGCTCTGACTATACCGAGATTTTTCATAACATAAGCAATCTTTTCAGTCCACTCTTTACTGAACACCCCCATTACTTGACAGGTTGCTCCCGCTGGATTTGTCAGAGGTCCAATTAAATTAAATACGGTTCTTATCCCAATTTCTCTGCGAGGACCAATTGCATGTTTCATTGCTTTGTGAAACAGTGGAGCAAACATAAACCCAATCCCGATTTCATTAAGAGATTTTTCAACAACATCGGGTTCTGCTTCTATATTAACTCCAAGTGCATTTAATAAGTCAGCACTCCCACATTTGGACGATACTGCTCTATTCCCGTGTTTTGCAACGATTACACCATCACCTGCAGCAACAAAAGCGGATATGGTAGAGACATTAAACGTATCCTGTAAATCGCCACCTGTTCCACAGGTATCGACTATTACCTTATAATTAGAATAAATTCTTGTTGCCTTTTCGCGCATCACCTTTACAAACCCAGTCAGTTCTTCAACTGTTTCACCTTTCATTCTGAGTGCAGTAATAAAAGAACCAAGTTGAGCAGGAGTCGCTAAACCACTCATTATTTCATCCATCACTTCACTTGCTTCAACTTCGGTTAAATTAACACAATCTACAATCTTTTTTATACATTCCTGTATCATATTGTTTATTTCTATTACTATTTAGTGAAATAAATTAAAACTCTAAAAAATTCTTTAACAACCTTTTTCCACCATTAGTTAAAAACGATTCTGGATGAAATTGCACCCCTTCAACTGGATATTTCTTATGTCTAAGTCCCATAATCGTTCCATCTTGAGTTTTTGCGGAAATTTCGAGTTCGTCGGGCAAATCCTTAGAATCAACGGCGAGTGAATGGTATCGTGTCGCCTTAAACGGATTTTTCAGTCCTTTAAATATGGATTTCCCATCATGATAAATGTCTGATAATTTACCGTGCATAATTTTGGGTGCATTTATTACCTTGCCACCAAAAATCAATCCTATTGCCTGATGACCAAGACAGACACCCAAAATAGGGAATTTTCCAGAAAATCGCTTTATAATGTCAATGCACACACCACTATCCTCAGGTCTTTTAGGACCGGGAGAGAGTATTATATGCGTAGGTTTGATTTTTTCAACTTCATCTGCTGTGATAGAGTCATTTCTGAAAACAGAAATTTCTCCTCCTAACTCTCCTACATACTGAACAAGATTATATGTAAAAGAGTCATAATTGTCAATAATTAAAATCATATTTCCTTCCCTCTACTATTTCTATAGATTGAACAAGCGCTTTTGCTTTGTTAATGGTTTCCATATATTCTCTGGTTGGTATGGAATCATAAACGATTCCAGCACCTGCCTGTATATAAGCAAATCCACCTAATTGAACGATAGTCCTGATAGTAATGCAGAAGTCAAGATTCCCAAACATATCGAAGTAACCAAGTGCACCAGCATAAATTCCTCTTCTTGTGGGCTCGAGTTCATCGATAATCTCCATAGCCCTTATTTTAGGAGCACCTGAAACAGTTCCAGCAGGAAATGCCGCTTTTAAAATCTCTATTTGGTCCATATCATCTCTAATTTGACCACTCACATGTGATACAATGTGCATAACGTGTGAGAATGTGTCAATTTTCATCTTTTCTGGAATTTTTATGGAACCATATTTACAAATTTTCCCAATATCATTTCTTGCGAGGTCAACAAGCATTATGTGTTCCGCTCTTTCTTTTGCATCTTTTAATAATTTTCTTGCTAACTTCTGGTCTTCTTCAATTGTTTGCCCTCGTTTGATTGTCCCAGCAAGGGGTCTTGTTGTTGCTATTCCGTCCTCTGCTTTAACTAACACCTCTGGCGAAGAACCAATGATTCTTAACCCATCATAGTCGAGATAATACATATATGGAGATGGATTTATTCTTCTTAACGCACGATAAACGTCAAAAGGGTCAGACCTAACTTCCGTTTTAAATCTCTGAGATAAAACTACTTGAAAAATATCTCCATTATAAATATAATCTTTTGCACATTTCACTGATTCTTCAAATTTAATTCTATCGGTATTTGATTCAAGTTCCTGTTTGCTATTCTTTACTGATGTTTCTTTAAAATCATAAATTTCAAAACTCTTTTTTATCTTACTCAAGGTCTGTTCTATGTTATAAATCGCATTCTGATAAGATTCTTTAAGGTCTTTATTCTGTGTGAAGGCATTAGAAATAACCTTTATAGTATGTTGAAAATGGTCAATAGCAAGCACATTATCGACAAATATAAAATATGTTTCGGGTAAATTCAAATCATCGATGTTTTTGTCAGGGATATTTTCAAAAAAACGAATAATATCATAAGAAAAATACCCGACCGCACCACTTACAAATCGCGGAAGTCCTTCCTGTCTTGTGCCTTTATATTTCTTCAAGTAAGTCTTTAAGATTTCAAGTGGATTCCCACTCAAACGATTGATTTTGCCGTCTTCCATCAATTCTATATTGAAACCTATGCTCTTGAATATCGCTCTTGGATTGAAACTTATAAATGAATATCTCCCAATTGAACCAGGTTTTTCTGCACTCTCAAGTAAAAATGAATACCTGCTGTCAGAACAAACCTTTTTATAAAGAGAAACGGGGGTCTCCATATCACCAGAAATTTCAGTATATACAGGAATTATTTCATTATATTCCGCCAATCTTTGAAATTCTTCCCAATTTGGATAATACATATATTCCTTCCTTTTATAAAAATATTTTTCACATATTCGTTATTTATGGACCTTCTTTTCGTCAAAAATTTTTTCCTTAATAATCTTTAATTCTCCATCATCTGTAATCTCTCTGAAAAAACAAGAAAAGTATCCTTCGTGACAGGCACCACCATACTGTTTGACTTTCAAAAGGATTGTGTCAGAATCGCAGTCAATCAATACCTGTTTTACTTCTTGAATATTTCCAGAATTTTCACCTTTTGTCCAGAGTCTTTGTCGCGACCTGCTAAAATAACAAGTTCTTTTTTCTTGTAAGGTCTTTTTCAAACTCTCTTCGTTCATATAAGCAACCATCACTACTTCTTTAGTATCAATATCCTGAGCAACAGCGGGTATAAGACCACTTTCACTAAATTTCAGTTGTTTTATGATTTCTGAATAATCTTCCATATTTTTTATCTCCTGATAACTACACCTTTTTTTTCGAGATATTCTTTTGCCTGAGCAATTGAAAATTCTCTGAAATGAAAAATAGAAGCGGCAAGAACCGCATCCGCTTTCCCGTAAACAATTGCCTGATAAAGATGCTCAAGATTCCCACACCCTCCAGAAGCGATAACAGGTATTCCAACTGCGGATGAAATGTTGAACGTAAGTTCAATATCATAGCCATCTTTCGTCCCATCTTTATCCATACTTGTGAGTAAAATCTCACCGGCACCTAACTTCTCTGCACGAACAGCCCATTCTTCCGCATCAAGTCCGGTCGGTGTTCTTCCACCATTAATATAAACCTCCCATCTGTTTTCATCTGGAATCTTCTTTGCATCTATTGCAACGACAATACACTGAGTACCAAACTTCTCTGCACCTTCAGTAATAATTTTTTGATTTTTAACCGCTTCGGTATTTATTGATATTTTATCTGCACCCGATTTTATTATTCTTCTCATCCAGTCAATATCTCTTATTCCCCCTCCAACTGTGAATGGAATAAACACTTCTTCGGAAGTCCTCTGAACGACATCAAAAATTATCTCTCTTTTATCAGAAGAAGCGGTAATATCGAGAAAGACGAGTTCATCCGCTTTTTCATTATCATAAAACTTTGCCTGTTCAACAGGGTCTCCAGCATCTATCAGGTCAACAAATTTTACGCCTTTAACAACCCTTCCCTTATCGACATCCAAACAAGGAATTATTCTTTTTGCAAGCATTTTTTATCCTTTTTT
>CAZBIT010000182.1:0-5641 GCA_964491835.1 uncultured bacterium | reverse complement strand
CGCTTGATTTTTCCATAGTTTGTTTAACAAGAGAAACCTTATCTGTGCGTAAACTCACTGTTTGCTGGGCTATATATCGATTTTCAGAAGGGACTTGTTGCATCCTGTACATTGGCTCTGCTTGAGTATCTCTAATTGATGTAGTAGAAAAAGATATTCCTGAATCTTCAAAACCGGAATCAATAAGAAATTTCTTAATAGTTTGTCTCTTAACATTAACAATTTTATACAATTCAGTCAAGTTTTTACCAGTTTCATTGAACGATAAAGGCCATATTGCAAAGTCAGCATAGACGTTTCGTTCTGCCAATCCTCTAACTGTTACATAACGTTCTGTCCCACGCGTTTTATAGAAGGAATAACTTATACTTAAACCGGCAATTGTAATTCCCAAACCAATAGAAATACCCAATATTATACCTCCCCAAAATGAATTCTTTTCCATAATTTTCCTCCTTAATTATCAAAATTTATTTTATCATTATCAATATAATTTCAACAGATTTATTATTAATTTATTTTTCCTCATTGAATCACCAATTCAAGAGTATCTTTATTCTTTGGATTTTTTACTTTAAATATTATTCTAACCAACTTATCTCCCCATACTGCTTTTAATCTATTATCATCAAGGACTATTTTTTCCTGTATAGTTTCCATTTTTTCAGAATCATATTTTAAATATATTTTTGCTTTTTTTCCGTCTTTATTATCTGAAGCGCTATTCAATATTGCCTGACCCGGTTTATCAATAGTAACGTCACAGGGCGTCATAATACTTAACGTTAAAACAAATTCGGGGGACATAATACTTATTTATTTTTATTTTTTAATTTTCTTCACCGTTTTTTTGGTGAAATTATCCGTCCAATAAAACTTTCGAAATGTGAGATGGATTTTTTATTGCCAAATTTTAAAAATTACATTTTAGTTTAACAAAAACAGAAAAACCGAATTAAGAATATATCAGCCCCCTTAATATTCAGCAATCCGGTTTCTTAAATTTTTTTAAATATATTTTCTGTAAAAAATATATTATAAAAATCCTTTAATGTCAAGGATAAATATAGTTTTATATACAAATCCCGTGTAATCCGTGTCATCTGTGGTTTCTTTATTATAATCCACAGATTTCACAGATGGCATAGATAAGTATAGAGGAAAGAGAGATTTCTCCCCCGCCCTGGCAGGGTCGAAATGAAAAATAAAAAGAGAGAAGATAGATTCCCTATCAGGTCGGGAATGACAAAGAGGGAGGAACCACAGATTACACGGATGACAAAGATAAAAAAAATGGATTCTGAATGGAGGAAAAGAATGAGATAAAAGTAAAATACAGGGATTGTTAGAGTTTAATTTATTAAATCATTATATATGATTTTTTATTAACGTTCTTATAGACCTCAGAAATAACCACGCGATTCTGCATTTATAATTTGATAAATAATAAAAAAAGTAAAAGTAGGATTTTTATTAGATAAAGAGTTTTATGATTATTCAAACAAAGTATATATAATATTCTTGATTTTAAGGGAAAATATATATAAACTATATACTTATAATAATATAATTTTTATTGTATCTTTAGTTAGAAAAGAACAGAGTTCATTTTTTATAAAATTTAATATTTGTTTTGAATTTAACATTAGAAAAGGAGTAAAAAGTGAAGATAGTAAAAATATTGACAATTATTACAGTTGTGGTATTGGTTTCTTCTTTGATTTGGACTGTGTTTGAAAAAAAAGCTAAAGAAAAGGTAAAACTTGAGACAGAAATAGACAAGATTAGTTATATTATGGGTATTCAGGCGGGTAACCAAATAAAAACAATGCTGTTTAAAATTAATCCCGATGCTCTTGCTATGGGCATAAAAGACGTTCTTACTGATGATAAACTTGAAATGACCGATGGTGAGATGGCAGATGTGTCGATGAAATTTCAACAAAAAATGATGGCACAGCAGGAAGCCCAAAATCCTGAAGTTCAGAAGAATTTGGCTTATGCAAATGCATTTCTGGAAGAAAACAGTAAGAAAAGCGGAGTTAAGGTACTTCCCAGCGGACTTCAATATAAAGTAATCAAGAATGGAACAGGTAAAAATCCATCGGCGACCAGTAAGGTTAAAGTACATTATCGCGGGACATTAATAAATGGAAAAGAATTTGACAGTTCATATAAGAGAAATGCACAAGCAGAGATTACTCTCAATCAAGTTATTCCGGGATGGACTGAAGGACTGCAACTTATGAAAGTGGGGGGGAAATATCAGTTTTTCATTCCACCGAATTTAGGTTATGGAGCAAGAGGAGCAGGAGCAGATATACCTCCTAACTCAGCACTTATTTTTGAGATTGAACTCTTGGAAATACTTGAATGATTATAATAAAATCCTGATCAAAAGGAGTTATCGACGGCGACACATATATGAAAATCAACACTTGTCAAACGCCTCCTTAAATAAAGTTCTATGTTGAGACAATACGTTCTGGTTCTCTGTATCACTGGCAGAGTTTCGCATCTCACCCGGATCTTCCTGAATATCTATCAATTGCTCATTATTCTTTCCCTCATCATAAACCATATACTTATATCTTTGGGTCATAATCATTCTGCCATTCTCACTTTCCAGTGGAAGAGCACTGCGCCAGGAGGTTGGTTTTTTCCCTTCCGCTATTTGACGAAAACTTAAACCTTTTAAATCATCAGGCACATCTATTCCTATAAAATCACAGAGAGTTGGAATTAAATCGAGGCCATTTGAAATTAAGTATTGATTATCGACTGAACCTGCAGGTATAACTTTTGGCAAACTCACTATTAATGGTATATTGCACGCTTCCTCATATAAAGTTGATTTGTGCTCCAGGCGGTGGGCTGAATCCATATCTCCATGATCACTTGATAAAATCACAAGGGTGTCATTTTCTTTTCCGCTTTCACGTAAAGCATTTAATACTTTTCCAATCTGGGCATCTACCATTTCTGTTAAGCGACAATATGCCCAGCGGTGCATTCGCCAGCGTTCTGCTGTCCACTTTTCTCTTGCTTTTTTTCTGAAAGGTCGTTGAGTAATTAACCGATTTATTGCTTCAGGTTCGTCTTTTTGCAGCTCAAAATTTGGAGGAAGAGGTGGACAATAATTCTTAAGAAACTCTTCACGGGTTACACCAGCAGGGATTTGCAGGGCTTGATCAAGCGTTGCGATTTCTTCAGCACCATTCCTGATTAATTCTTTTTCACTCTTTGTCTCGGCAAAATCACGTATAGCCATATAACAAATGTCATGAGGATTGATTAACGAAACGACGAGGAGAAAAGGATTATTTCGTTCTTGTTTGATATATTCAGCACAAACACTGGCTAACTCATCCCGCTCATCACGACAAATATAGTCAAATCCGATATCTTCCACTCTCATTTTTGGCAGATGAACTTTTCCGCCATAAACTGCTTCATAACCAGCGTGCTTAAAAAGGTTACCCAATCCTTTTTGTTTAATGTTATCAGGAATGGAATCAATATGAGAAGCATCATTACTTCGAAGTCCAATCTCACTGGGCAAACAACCGGTCATCAAACTAAACCGCGATGGAGTACACACTGCATTTGTACAATATGCCCGTTCGAATCTAATACCGGAAGACGCAAGACCATCCATCGCTGGTGTTTGCAAATATCGATTCCCTGCACAACTCATCATTTTTGAGTTCTGCTGATCTGTTAATATGATAAGAACGTTCGGACGCTTTTTGACTGATATTTTATTACAGACGGATATACATGGCGCTGCTAATACAATTGATACTGCTATTGAATTTTTAAGAAATTCACGCCTTGTAATCATCCTGCCCATAATTCATTCTCCCTTTTTTATTATACATCAACGGATGAGTATTAAGTCGATAACAACCTATAATTTTAACATTTAAAAGTCAAGAATTATATTTTTTCTTAATAATCCACAGATTACACAGATTGCACAGACAAAAAAAACCCGAATATTTTTAAATTCGGGCTTTTTATTAAAACATATCTATATTCAAGAAACTTATTATACCTCAATAATTTCAATCATCTTCGGATCGTAATTCCCGAGTTTATATTTTGTTGATGCAGGAATAACATATTTTGCTATATCGATAGTTGGGCATTTATAACTTTCAAGAATCTTCATTCCCTGATAATCAATCGCCACAGGGTCAAAACCGAGAATAAGCCCGCTGTATGTAAAAGTAGGAGGACCTCCGGGACCTCCGTATGCCACACCAAAAAGTGCATCCACAACATTAAGAACGCACTTATCTTTAATCTCAGGAACGGCATTTATCTGAGGAATCACATTGTTTAAATCCACATTATGAAACCTGTTATGACTCTTGAATGACCCAAAATGATTTTTAAGACATATAGTAATTCCAGCATCTACATGATTTTTTAAAAGTGGAACATTTATAAGGTAATCGGTATAATCAGTCATAATTCTGGACAGAGACGTTTCTATTCCTTCCGGGATTTTAAATAATTTCTCGCTGTAACCAATTCCGGGATGGTCTGTTCCAAAGCATCTAACTCCCTTATCACTGGTGTTTATCACATATCCTGCCCTTTCTATTTCCCTTTCAAATCTGTCCCAGATAATAATATTGTTATCAGGAACTCCGAATTTAACAAGACTGTTTGTGATTGCAAAAGAAACCTCCTTATGAGAAACAACGTGATTACTGATACAATTCACTTTTAAACTGATTCTATCTTTTGATAGATTAATTTTTGGCAAAATAACTCCCCACGACTCGTTTGTGGAATTTTTACCCGTCAGAGTCATAAGACCTTCGTCAAACATCCGCTGAACAACCTCTCGATTTATCTTATAATCTGATGTTGCATTTTCCTTTCTTATTATTACGATTCTGCTTTTAGAAATATTTTCTTTTGCATTCACTTTTCCACCTAATAAGGATAAGGACTGAATTAATGGAAAAACAGCCGACGCCTTTGAAATTCCCGTTAAAAACTCTCTTCTTGATATAAAAGAAGTAACATTGTTCTCATCATTATTAATATCCTTTTTCATATAATCTCCTGATTTCTAAGATATATGGACTGATTATTTAGAATATAATATTTTCTCTTTATTTATAAATAAAGATTTACAACAATTAACAAAAATTAATCATTATACGTTCCCTGATAAATAACGTCCGTTGCAAAATTTTAATAAAAAAAGAAATATTCTGATAAATATCAAGAATTTTCTTCTATTTCAGTTCCCATTAATTAACTTGATTAAATATCTTGAAATTATTAAATAAAATTTGTTATTTTGAACGGAGTCCTAAAAAATCGAGACATAGTTGAGAAATCTAAAAAAAGAAATGCTTTCTTGATTCTTCGGGACTAAGAATTATAAATATAATAATTCACAGATTTCACAGATGAAATAATAATTGTAAATAAAAGGTAGGGATGGATTCACCCGAGTAATTAGAGAAATGATATAAAGTTCAAACTACGGATTGCAAAGATAGTATGAATAAAAGAGAGATTTCTCGATTACACTCGAAATGACATTGAAACCACAATATTTTGCATACATTTAAAAATTATTTCAACTTAATTTATTACACTAATATTTTCCGAA
>CAZBIT010000181.1:0-5664 GCA_964491835.1 uncultured bacterium | reverse complement strand
GGAATAATTGTTTTCCCTATAATTCATTTGTTTAATGGAATAAAAAATCCTAATGGTAAAATTATTAATTATGATTGGTCATGGAGTTTGCAGGGTGTGAAAACAATTTGGGGTGATTGGTTTTGGGACCCAATTAAATACACATTCTTACGTTTTCTTCCAAGTACTTATCTTCCTGAACAGTGGAAAGGAATTGAATCAACCGGCTGGGGTATTATTCCATTTTTTAATTCTATTATTCTCATTCTATTCGTCATCTTCATCGGCATTGGTCTTAAACGTCATTTTAGAAGGTTTTGATGTGATATAAATTTTATCGTAGAGACGCATTGATATGCGTCTCCGATTTCAGTCGTTCCCACGAAAGTGGGAATCCAGTATTGTATTTAGGTTAATTTTGGCTCTGGATTCCCGTTTGCACGGGAATTACACTAATTCTGTTTTTTCTTTCAATAATGAACTATAAAAAATCAAAAAAAATGAAATTTAACAAAGTTCTTTAACTAAAATATCTATCAAGGGGATTTATGAAAAAAATAAAAGTGATTGGTTTTTTAATTATTTTTTTTATTTTTCTATCATTCTTTGTTAATTTCGAAAAAATTGTTTCTGTCTCACCGACTCAGATAGAAAGTAAAAAACTGCTTGATGGTAATTCTTACAATACTTTGACGAATGACGGTGCCTGGTGCTGGTTTGCTGACCCAAGAGCGGTGTATTATGAGGGTAAATATAGAAGGACATATATTGGCTGGGTCAATAAGTCAGGGGATATAATTATTGCCCACTATGACCATACAACAAAAAAAATAACGACGAATACTCTGAAGTTTGCACTTGAAAGTGATGACCACGCAAATCCAGCCATTCTTTTGTGTAATGATGGACGTTTAATTGTCTTTTATTCTGGTCACGGTGGAGAAAGTATGTTTTATCGCATTATGAAAAATCCTGAAGATATTTCCTCCTGGAGTGATGAGATGAAAGTCGGAACAAATACCGAAGGCAGGTATGGTATAACGTATCCAAATCCATACCAGTTGAGCAATGAGGAAAATGTTATTTATCTTTTCTGGAGAGGAGGGAATTTTAAACCCTCCTTTTCAAAGTCGAAAGACGGCATTAACTGGAGTCCTGCTAAAACGCTTATTGAAGGTAAAGGAGCAAGACCATATATAAAATTTGAATCCGACGGGATTGAGAAAATTCATTTTGCATTTACCGATGGTCATCCAAACAATGAAGTGAAAAATAGCATCTACTATGCTTATTATTATAAAGGAGCATTCTATAAGGCAAATGGAACAAAAATAAAAGGTATTGAGACCCTCCCAATAAATCCACCAGAGGCAGACGTAGTTTATGATGCTAATGTTTCGGGTTCTCGTGCCTGGATATGGGATATTGCAATTGAGCCATCGGGAAATCCAGTAATTGTTTACGCTGTTTTTACAGAGGAAACTGACCACCGATATAGATATGCAAGGTGGGATGGTAAGAAGTGGAATGATTTTGAAATTACTTCTGCAGGCAAATGGTTTCCTCAAACGCCAAAAAGTGAAAAAGAAACAGAGACCTTTTATTCGGGCGGAATCGTCCTCGACCACAGCAATCCTTCAATTGTTTATCTGTCAAAGCAAATAAATGGAATTTTTGAGATTGAAAAATGGATAACGTCTGATGGGGGCGCCAAGTGGACTTCGGTGAAAATTACAAATAATTCAAAAAAGAACAATATTCGTCCGATTGTTCCAAGGAGGCATAAAAAAGAAAGCGTTGAGTTAATATGGATGTATGGTGATTACATTCATTATACTAAATATAACACAGCCATTAAAATGAAATAATTTAAGCATCAAAATAAAATATTAAGATTAAAGAACTACATTTGCCTTTTGCAATACGTTTTGAAGTTCCTTAACTGAAATGTTTTTTAAGTTAAGGTTTTTTTCTAAAGACAGTGCAGAGGCAGTTCCAGCAGATTGTCCTATAGCCATAACAATCGGTTGAATTCTGATAGCAGAATGTGCTTCGTGAGTTGATGAAACTGCACGACATCCCATAATCAGATTATTTTTGCCCTTTACGAGAAGCGACCTGTATGGAATTGTATAAGAACCTCCTTCTGGAATTTCTATAATTTTTGTTCCTTGACCAGTAGGATTATGTATGTCAATTTCATAACTTCCTCTGCAAATTTTGTCGGGAAATTCTTTTAAAGATAAAAGGTCGTCAGCAGTCAATATATATTCACCTAAAATTCTCCTGCTTTCACGGACTCCAACATTAGGAGCAATTTTCGAAATATAAGCATTTTTGAATCCCGGTAAATATTTTTTAGCAAACTTAGAAATTTCGCAAATTTGTTTTAAACCTTCAATTTGCATTTTTGTTAAATCGAATGGATTGGTGGCATCATATTTAACTAAACGTGAAGTATTAAAGGAAACAACTCCCTTATTAGGGGTATAAAACCAGAGTATATTTTCTCGTGGGATGTTAAAATCTCCATTTTCTCTTGCTATTTGAGTGGTTTTATCAAAACTTCTTGGTTCTTTTTTAGAATCTAAGTACTTATTCAATTCTTCTTCATTAACGTTAGACATTTCAAAGAACATAGTTGATGGTTGAGTTAATCCATCCTCTTTTCTACCCTTTTCAAACTCTGCACCGCTTAAATATGCCACGTCACCATCTCCGGTAGCATCAATAAATATTTTCCCACTTATTTCGATATCTCCACCCTTAGTAGTAACTATTACACTTTTAATATCATTTCCTTTACAAACTACGTCTCTGATAAATGAATGAAACAATATTTCGACACCATTTTCAAGACATATTTCCTGTTCAACGATTTTTGTAACTTCAATGTCAATACCTCTGTCTTTGATATATCCACCTTTCTCAATCAACCGCTGTCTGATTTCTTCGAAAATTCCCTTAATAATCTGACGGTCTCCGGCATGAAATTTCATAAATGGTTGAACCAAACCTGCGGTAGCCATTCCCCCGAGAAATCCATATCTTTCGATTAGTATAACTTTTTTATTAAGTCGTGCAGCAGCAACTGAAGCGCATACTCCACCGGGTCCTCCCCCACAAACAACAATGTCATAGTTAAGAGGAGGGAGATTTTGACTACTTTTTCGAGCATTTTCTTTTACTGCTGAATGAGACTTTCCAAACATACCAATACTTGATAAGCAGTAAATAATAGAGTGTTTAAACCATTTTCTTCGTGAAATTTTTTCTATCATGTTTTCCTCTACATTGTTTTTTTTATGATAATATAATATAAAAAAATTGCGATTATAAGGGATAGTAAAAATTATATGAGATTCTTATTTCTGAAAAAATTTATTTTGAATATATAGAGAATTCGTAAAAAAAATTATGTGGAATAGTTAATGGTGTTAGACATATTTTTGTACTATTTTTGTAAATAAAATTAAAGGGTCTCATAATTTGATTAGGAGACCCTTATAATTAATGGGAAGCAGTCCATAAGCCGAATTCTGTATTAGGCAATCATTTATCTGGGATTTCGATTACTCGAAACCTCAAGCGACCGACCCGAGAGTCGAACGAAGCGGGTAACTTCTCCTCTCTTACTTGGTCTTGCTCCGGATGGGGTTTACCATGCCATCTCTGTCACCAGAGATGCGGTGAGCTCTTACCTCGCCTTTTCACCCTTACCCCGATTAACTCGGAGCGGTATATTTTCTGTGGCACTTTCCTTCTTCTTTTGAAGACTGGGTGTTACCCAGCATCCTGCCCTATGGAGTTCGGACTTTCCTCACCCACCATTTGTTGGGCGCGATTGCCTGGACTACTTCAAATTCAAAGAACGCTCCCGTTATCTTTCCAAACTAGAATTCTTCCACAAACTTCGCAGATTATTACGTTGTCCATTTTCCTTATTTCTACGATTCTCTGAGGCGGAATTGTCGTAAAACATCCTCCACAAGCATTTCTTATAACTGGAACAACAGCAAGACCATTCTTATGATACGCTTGGATTTTACAATAACTGCTTAAAAGACGTTTATTAACCCTAACAACAATTTTTTCTTTTTCGTGACGAAGAAGAAGTTCTTTTTCTTTGTTACTCTTTACGAGTTTGTTAAGTTCCGAATCTTTTTTCTTTAGTTCCTTTTTTAAATTTTCAAGTTCCTCTTTTTTAGTTTCAATCTCTTTTGTTGTGTCCTCTTCAAAAGAGATTAATTTTAGGATGTTATCTTCATTTTTCTCAATGTTTGCCTTTTCGTTTTCAATTTCAGTGGTTAGGGCATCATATTCTTTATTTGTTGTCACATCATAGAGTTGATTTTGCAATTTCTTTACTTTTTCTGTTGAAAGATTGACTAATCCTTCCAAATTTCTCCGCTCCAATTCTGCTTTTTTAAGTGCCTTTTCTTTTTCTTCAAGAAATTTTTCTAAGGATTTTACACTTTCTGTGAGGTATCGAACAGTTTCTGGTAAATCTCCTTTAGCAAGTTCAAGTTGGTGTAACTGGGAATCAACCAATTGAAGTTGAACAAGATTTTGTAAATTTTCTTTCACTGTACCTCCTATTAAAAAAAAAGTGCACTTTTTAGTGCACTTTTTATTATTTAAAGTTTTGTTTTTGGAAAAAATATATGACAATATATCGGTATTATTAACCTTCTCATCATCTATGAAATTCTTATATATTTATTTTTATCATTACAATATATAAAGTTTCTAAATAATTTTCAAGAAAAAAAGTAATTAAATTTAATTTTTTTTATAAGTCATTATGTTTAATATAATTATTTGGATTTAAAAAAAGTTATTTATAATATAATTTAGCAAAAGTTTTAAAAGAACGGTCATACGTTCTTTCTACCAAATCAGGAAAACAACAGGCAGGAAGTTCATTCATATTCAAATGGTATTTAAGACATAGACAGCAATTCCCTTTTCTTGAACATCCGGGATATGAACAGTTGCAGAAATCGATATTGCTTTTAAAATTATCACACTTGACTGGCATTATTTACCTATTGTAATTATTCTTATGCTATAAAATATAATTATCAGATTTTTTGTTTACATAATATTTGTTCACACCATTTTTAACTGTTTTACAGAGAAAAATTAAAGCAATTAAATTTGGTATAGCCATAAGTCCATTTGAAACAACTCCAATGTCCCATATAGCGGGGAGATTTTTTTCCTGTAGAATTGCTCCTAAAAATGTGAGAAACAAGAACGATATTTTATATACCTTTGTAATTTTCATTCCAAATAAATACTCAAAGCACTGTTCTCCAATATAATACCATCCAATAAGTGTCGTATATCCAAATAAAAATGAACTGAGAGAAACTATTATTCCTCCATAAAATGGTAGCGAAGTATTAAATGCTTCAGTCGTTAGTGCAGTGCTTGTTAAAGTTAAACCTGTATTAGGGTCGGTTTTCAAATATGCACCTGTTAAAATAATAGTTATTGCTGTCATAGAGCATACTATAACTGTATCAACGAACGGGTCAACCATTGCTATCAGAGCCTGGTGTGCAGGGTTTTTGGATTTTGATGCTCCATATACAATAGGTGAACTTCCCAAACCTGCTTCATTTGAGAGAAGTCCTCTGCTAACTCCCAATCTTGATGCTTCTTTTACGGTATGTCCAA
>CAZBIT010000180.1:0-5697 GCA_964491835.1 uncultured bacterium | reverse complement strand
TTAAAATTTAGTTTTGACTCACCTTGTTTAATTATCTCAAAATTTCCGTCTTGTAAGATATTACCCTGTTTTAATCTCAGTTTTTCTTTTATTATTGGCAAAAAATCATTATTTATTTCATATCCTATTGAATTTCTATTAAGGTTCTTAGATGCTAGTGACGTTGTCCCGCTTCCAAGAAAAGGATCAAGTACAATATCACCAACAAAACTAAACATTTTAATAAGCCGTTTAGGTAATTCTTCTGGAAACATTGCTAAATGTTTATCCTGTTTTTCACCGGAGAAATTCCAGTGCCCAGTAAAGTATTGATTCCATTCTTTTTGTGTTAGTTTCGATTGTTCTTTAATTTCTTTACTTACTTTTGGTGCTTTTCCATATTTTTTAAAAAGCAAAATAAATTCGTAATCAAGTTTGAGAATACCATTTCTCGGGTATGGAAAAGAACCCATTACAGTTGCTCCGCCAGTTGTATGACAAGTTGTAACTTTTTGCCAAATAATTGCTCCCATATAATCAAAATCCACACTTTCACAAAACTTGATTATTTCTGTTCGTATAGGGATAATCTTATATCGTCCGTAATAGACAGATCGTGCAAACTGGTCTCCTATATTAACGCATAACCGGCAACCTTTGTGTAAAACTCGATGACATTCGTTCCAAACAAGATTAAGATTATTTATATATTCTTCATACGTGTCATTAAATCCTATTTGCTTTCCGTTTCCATAATCTTTCAATTGCCAATATGGTGGAGAAGTAATAATAAGATGGATTGACTCATTATCAACTTCTTTCATATTTCTTGAATCACCTATTACTATTTTATGCCAAGTTTTCATATTATTACTTTCTAGTTATAAACTCTTCTGCGATAAGTCAAAACCTAATGGAAAATCTAAAAATGCTATAATAGAATTTATAATAAGAAAAATAACTATCATCATCTTTACACTGGTTTATAAAAAAACATTCTTATCTACATTTATTATTATAATTCAATTAAAAAATATAAACATTTTTAATCTCTTAAACAAACATTATAAAAATTCAAGGTAAGCAATTACTTTTAGAAGTAAAAAATGATTTAAAATTGAAAGGAATTTTTTAAATATTCTTAATCAATAATCGAACTGCTGTTGGATTTTTCAAGAAATATCATCTATCACAAAATGTTATTCTGCATAAACACTGACAGCTTTTTTTCTTCCCCCTCTTGATTCAAACCTCACAAATCCATCCATAATTGAAAACAAAGTATCGTCTCCACCCTTTTTAACATTTAAACCTGGATGAAACTTTGTGCCTCTCTGTCGAACAATAATAGTCCCTGCTTTTACAAATTGACCGCTAAACCTTTTTATGCCAAGTCGTTTGGATTGGCTTTCCCTTCCATTCCTTGAACTCCCGACTCCCTTTTTATGTGCCATTTGACTAACTCCTAAATCTAAATTTATCTCTAAAATTTATAAAATAAAAAATTAAATTAACTTACAATATTATCTATTCTAATTAAAGTATATTGTTGACGGTGACCTTTTTTCACACGATAACCCTTTCTTCTCTTCATTTTAAATACTAAAACCTTTTTGTCTTTTTCATGCTTTATAACAGTAGAATGAACTTCCGCATTTGGAATGGAAGGATTTCCTATTTTTACATCGCCGTCGTTATCCAATAAAAGAACTTTATCAAAAGTTATACTACTTCCAACTTTTTTGTCTATTTTGGGAATTTTAATCTCTTCCCCAACTTTTACCTTAAATTGATTTCCAAGGATTTCCACTACTGCGTTCATATCATATCTCGCTAATTATTTATTGTAAGTATATGACAATTATAAAAAATAAATTCTTATTTAAAATAATTATCTAATAATATAATAATAATTTATTTTATTGTCAATTTATAAAATTTTAATTTATATCACAGGAATTTGTCAAAGTTTTAATCAATGCCTGACAATTTTCACTCTTTATTAGACATTCATTAAAAATGTTATTTAATCCCCTTAATCCCCTTTAATAAAGGGGGATAAGCAGAATTAATAAGGGGGCAAGGCGTATTTCTTCCCCTCTGCCAAAGTCCTGTTATATTTTATTTCACCGTATAAACTCCTCCGTTATATCAGCATTTCGTTTTTTAGAATAAAAGTGAAATTCATCCGTTCTAAGATTTGCATTTTCCTCTAAATCTATTTTTATCCAGTGTTTAAACATTATTTTTAAAAGGATGTTACCATTACTACTTACAAGGAAATCCGCAACATCGGGATGAACTTTAAGAATAAGCCGTCTCTCTTTTGAAGCAACTTTAAATCTTTTAATCCATTGTTCTATTTTTGTAACAATAGTTTCTTTTGAGATAATCCTTCCAGTGCCTTTGCAATGCGGACAGGGGTCGCTAATTGTAAACAACAAACTCGGTCTTATTCTTTGTCTTGTCATCTCAATTAAGCCAAACTCACTTATCTCTAAAACAGAAGTTTTTGCTCTATCTTTTTTAAGTTCTCTTTTTAATTCTTCATGGACCTTCTTCTTATTTTCTTCTTCTTCAAGGTCAATAAAATCAATGACGATTAATCCTCCAATATCCCTTAATCTTAATTGTCTTGCAATTTCTTTTACTGCATCGAGATTGACTTTCAGGGAATTTTCTTCATGTCTTTCTTTACCGATAAATTTTCCACTGTTCACGTCAATACTGGTCAGGGCTTCGGTATGGTCTATCACAATATATCCGCCACCTTTCAACCATACTTTTCTGTCATAAAGTTTATCAATTTCCGATTCTATATTGAAATAATCAAAAACAGGTGTTCTTTTATTATAATATTCAATTCTCTGGACAAGTTGAGGTTGAGTAACCTTTAAATATAAAAGTATTTTTCGATATAATTTTCGAGAATCTACGTAAACTTTATCAATATCTTTTGTAAATAGGTCTCTTATTACGCTTGAAGCCATACCAAGGTCTTTGTTTAATAATGATGGTGCCTTTTCCTTTTCTGCCTTTTTTTGTATCCTGTTCCAAATTTTTAAAAGTCCATTTAAATCCTTTCTTAACAATTGTTCATCCTTCCCTTCCGCAACCGTTCTGATAATAAGACCAAACCCATTCGGCTTAATCTCTCTTGCTACACTTTTTAGTCGTTTTTTCTCTGCAAAACTTTCAATCTTCTTAGAAACACCAACATTATTTGCATTAGGGACAAGAACAAGAAACCTGCCGGGAAGTGAAAATTCCGTTGTCACACGAGCACCCTTTGTTCCAAAAGGTTCTTTTGTTACCTGAACTATTATTTCATCACGCTCTTTAATTTTTTCAACCGCTTTTTTTTCGCTTCCAACTTCTTCATCTTCGGATTCAACCTCTATAATCCCCTTATATAAGTTATTTGAATCCGAAATGTCAGAAAAATGAAGAAACGCATTTTGTTCCTGTCCAATATTAATAAATACTGCGTCCATTCCAGGAATGACATTTTCAACAATCCCTTTATAAATATTACCTATCATCCTTTCATTTTCAGGATGTTCAATGTAAATCTCCGTCAGATTTCCATCTTCCAGTATTGCTATGCGAACTTCACTAGAAGTCGAATTTATAACTATTTCATTTTTCATAATTCTATCCAAAACTTTATAATTATTTTCTAAAATTTCATAATAAATACTTATTTATATTGTAATTAAATTCAATGTCATATTAAACATCTATAATAATATAACAAAAATTATACCATAATAGAAATCTTTTTTACTCGTTTTTACTCAATATTTATCCTTTCTCTTATGATGAGAAATCTCAAAAGGTCTTCTTTACGTTTATTTAACATAACAGACAAAATATCATCGACCTTTAAAATTCTCCCATTTATATATTTTATTCTCAAATATATTTCTAATTTATCTGGTGAATATCTTATATCCTCTATATATTCATTTAGAGAATATTTTTTATCTTTTTTTATTAAAAACAAATTATTTGATAAAATAGTTTTATCAAGTGAATTCAACTTTTCATTTTCTTCCTCTGAAATAATTTTATCTATTTTAACTCTATATTCTGCATTTTTTGTTTCATTTGAAATAAATTTATGATTTTCAAAAATTTCTGCATTTTTAATCTTTATCCCTTTTGGCATTAATCTTTGCAATCTTTTTACAAACAATAAATTTTCTGGCTCTTTTTCTACAAAAATGTTAAAATATTCATTCATTCCGATATATCCAGTCGGGAGAGCAGGACAAAATGACATTTTAGGATGACGATTGAATCCTTGCGTATAACTTAAATTAAGACCAGTTTGACGAACTCCTCTTGAAAATAAACTTAACATATCAAGATGAGATAAAAATCTTGAATAACCATTTTTTTCATAGTAAATTCTCACAACTATATTCTTTTTTTGAGTAATAATTTTTTCTTTATTATTCGAACTTTTTAATTTATCAACTCCCTTTTTTATCTTATTTTTAAGTTTTTCAACATTAATTGAACAATTTTTCGTTCCCATAACACCACAACCATAACATCTATCTTCACGGCAGTCCTCTGTATATTCATAGGAATATGCTTTTTTCAATTCATTTATTAAAAATTTTTTTGATATTCCTTTATTAATATGATCCCAGGGAAGTGGGCTGTCAAAAGTTTTCTCTAACAAATATTTTTCTGGGTCAATTTCATTTTCCACAAAACTTTCTATCCAAACATTAAAGTTAAATAAGTCGGACCAACCTTCCAAAATAGCCCCTTTTTTATATGCTGAATATATCACCTTTCCTAAATCCCTATCTCCCCTTCCAAGAACACATTCAAGATATGAAATCTCAGGATTTCTCCATTTAATATTAACATATTTTCTTAATCCCTTTTCTTTAATATTCATTTTTAATATACATATTTTTCTTTTCAATTCATCAATATTAGCCTGTTTTAACCATTGAAATGGAGTAAAGGGTTTTGGGACAAAAGGAGAAATCGAGAGATTAACATTCACACTACCATAAGGTTTTCCAATTTCGACTATTTTATTTGTCAGATTCACTATTTCGATTACGTCTTCATCCGTTTCTGTAGGAAGCCCAATCATAAAATAAAATTTTATCAATTTCCAACCATTTTCAAATGCAATTTTTACGGAATTTAAAATCTCATCCTCATTTAGTTTTTTATTGATTACTTTTCTTAACCTTTCTGTCGCAGATTCAACAGCAAGAGTTAATCCTGACTTGCGGACATTTTTCGCAAATGACGCCATATTTTCATCAAAAGAATCAGACCTTAATGATGGAAAAGAAAAAGAAACATTTAATCCAGAAAATTTACTACCTGCAATAGATATAAACTCTTCAAGACAACTATAGTCGCTTGTAGATAAAGAAAGAAGCGAAATCTCATCATACCCATATTTTTTTACTATTTTGCCGATATAATTAATAATCTCATTTATATTTCTTTCTCTTGTCGGTCGATAAATATAACCTGCATTACAAAACCTGCAACCCCTCGTACACCCCCTCATTATTTCTACTTTCCCTCTTTCTTGAACTATCTTCATAGATGGCAAAATTGGTTTTTGGGGAAGATACTCACTTTTTAACTCAGGTAAAACAACAGCATTTACTTTTTCAGGAACATTCTCTTTTATAGAAACAATTCTTTGATTATCTGTATAATTATAAAAGT
>CAZBIT010000179.1:0-5707 GCA_964491835.1 uncultured bacterium | reverse complement strand
TAACGACTACGTTCACCGCATCGTTAGTTGTTACATTTACAAATGATAATCTACTGGCTTCAGGTTTGACAACTGCTGATGCTACGAAATTGGTCTTAGCATATTTTGATGCTATTATTGGTAAATGGTATAAAGTGCCTACAACAATTGATACTGTAACTATGACAGCAACAGCAATTACTGACCATTTTTCAATCTGGGCACTCGTTGATTCGACAGAAGCAAATGTTGTTCCTGTTGAATTATCAACTTTTTCCGCAAGATTAGATAAAAAAGATGGTGTAATTCTTGAATGGACGACTGTATCAGAAACAAATAACTATGGCTTTTATATTGAAAGAAGCAAAGATAATGTGAATTTTGTTGAAGTTGGATTTGTAAAAGGAAATGGAAATTCAACAAAAGAACTTGCTTATTCATATATAGATAAGGATGCACTTGAAGTTGGGACATATTATTACAGGTTAAGACAGGTTGATTTTGACGGCTCATTTGCTTATAGTAAACCTGCATTAGTTGGGATTAAAGCTCCTGATAAATATACACTCTTCTCGGCTTATCCTAATCCATTTAACCCGACGACTAATATTGAATTTAGTTTGAAAGAAAAAGGGAATGTGAAACTCGTTGTTTATAATACATTAGGTCAAGTAGTTCAAACTATTATCGATAATAATGAATTGAATGCGGGGAAGCACAGGGTTATGTTTAATGCAAAGAATTTAGCATCGGGTATGTATATTTACAAGATACAGGTAAATGGATTCACTGATGCTAAAAAGGTTGTTTATATAAAATAATTTAAATAATGAATGTAATTTAAAAAAACCCCGAATTTAAAAAATTCGGGGTTTTTTTTTAATGTATTGAATAATGTCAAACAGTTTTAATATAAAAATATTGTTTTTCATTGATATATTTGTAAAATTTATATTGATATTATTTCAGTTATTATTTAAATTAAAATATAATAAATTGTGAATTTTTAATTTTCATAATATAATGAAAATAGAAAAAGAAATATGGTGGATATTGGATAGTGGCGAAAATGATGGTGCTTACAATATGGCAACAGATGAATTCTTAGCAAAAAATGTAAAGAATAAGCCAGTATTAAGATTTTTTAAATGGAAGCCCTTCTGTTTATCATTGGGATATGCTCAAAAAAATGGTATTTTTAATTATGAAAAATTAAAGAAAAATGGGATAGATGTTGTAAGAAGACCTACAGGTGGCAGGGCTGTTCTCCACACTGATGAAGTTACATATTCTGTGATTATACCAAAAAGTCATTGTTTATTTAACCTGAATACTACTGAACTTTACAAATCGATTAGTTATGCTTTATTAAATGGATTAAGGTATTTGGGGATTAGTGCAACGATTGAAAAAAATAAAAAAGTTACTGATGAACATAATAAATTTTCTCCATATTGCTTTTCATCGATAACGCGATATGAACTTAAGTTTAATGGTAAGAAAATAATTGGTAGTGCTCAAAGAAGGTATAAAACAAGCGTTCTTCAGCAGGGTTCTATACCTTTGAAAAATTATAATTTTAATTTAGATGAGTTCATATTATTTGACAATTTAAATAAAGATAAAAAGAGAAATATCGCAAGTAATTTTAATTATTCAATTTCAAAATTAATTAATAAAAATGTTTCGTATGAAGAGGTTGTGGAAAGCATAAAAAGAGGTTTTGAAGATATTTTTCAGATATTTTTTAGAAAAAAGGAAATAACTTCATCTCAAAAGACGTTAATTAAACAACTGTCAAAAAAATATCTTATATATAATTAAGTGAAAAAAAGGGTTGTAATACTTGGTTCAACGGGCTCAATCGGTGTTAATTCCATCGATGTTATTGAGAAAAATAATAGAGATTTTCAAATTATTGGACTTTCCGCAAGAAAGAATGTAAAATTACTTGCAGAGCAGGCAAGAAAAATAAGACCCCGATATATATGTGTAGCAGATGAAAATAAAATTGGAGAATTTATCGATTATTATGGTAATGATAAAAATTATCTTTTATTTTCTGGTGAATCCGGCTTAAAAGAGTTAATTGAAGAGTGTGATGCGGATTTAATAATAAATGGACTTGTTGGTGCAGTTGGATTAATTCCGACATTGAAGGCACTTGAAAAAAAGATACCGGTTGCCCTTGCTAATAAAGAAACTATGGTTATCGGTGGTAAGATTGTATCTGAACTGAGTAAAAAAAATAATACACAAATTTTCCCTGTAGATAGTGAACACAGTGCAATATGGCAGTGTTTAATAGGTGAGTCAATTGATTATGTAAAACAGATTATTTTAACTGCATCTGGTGGGCCATTTCTCGGAAAGGATAAAAGTGAACTTCAAAATGTTACTGTCGAAGAAGCGTTGAACCATCCAAACTGGAAGATGGGGAACAAAATTACCATTGATTCCGCAACGATGATGAATAAAGGGTTTGAGGTAATTGAAGCACACTGGCTTTTTGGAATATCGCAAAAAAAAATAAAAATTTTAATTCATTCACAATCTATCATACACTCGATGGTTGAGTTTGTTGATGGTTCAATTAAGGCACAATTGGGTTTCCCGGATATGAGGATTCCCATTCAATTTGCTCTGACTTATCCGAGGAGAATAGATGCTGATTGGAGTAAACTTGATTTTAATAAAATTTCTACCTTGACATTTTCGTCTCCTGATGAGGAGAAATTTCCATCAATTTCTCTTGCTTATAAATCATTAGAGATGGGTGGGACTGCTCCTGCGGTTCTGAATGCTGCAAATGAAACCGCAGTAAATCTTTTTCTAAATAGAAGAATAAGGTTCACTGACATATCTGAAGTAGTTAAGAGGGCGATAAATGAGCATAATTTAGTTAAAGAGCCAACACTTGAAAATCTCCTTGAAGCAGATAAATGGACAAGGAACTATGTAAATAATATTTTTGTTGAATAATAATAAAATTATTATTAGATATAATGTAATATAAATTCGTGGCTCTCTGTTGGTGTTGTCACCAACAGAGAAAAATGTGTTGGTCTTGTGACCAACACACAGCAAAAAAATAACACTGACTGAAATGTCATTCCCGTGAAAACGGGAATCCATAGATAAAATTAACTAAATTTAATACTGAATTCCCACTATGTTTAATGTTGCAACAGACACTTTTGCGGGAATAACCTTTGTTTTATTTTAGAAAATATTTATGTAAAATTATTTATATTTTTATTTAATGATTTAATTTTCAATAATATACTATTAGTAAAATCTTATGATTACAACAATACTTGCAACGATATTTGTTCTTGGAGTTTTGATATTTGTTCACGAATTTGGGCATTTTATATTGGCAAAACTTTCAGGAATAAAAGTAGAGCGACTTTCTCTTGGTTATCCACCCAGAGCAATTGGTTTTAAACGGGGCGATACAGATTATTGCATATCATGGGTTCCTTTAGGAGGATATTGTAAAATGGCGGGAATAGTGGATGAATCTCTTGATGCTAATAATATTAAAGGAAATCCATGGGAATTCCAATCTAAACCGGGATGGATTAAATCTTTGGTGATTTCTGCCGGTTCCGGAATGAATTTCATTTTAGCAATAGTCATATTTTCGATTATGGCTTATTCTTTGGGTGTGCTTGTTCCAAGTGATAAACCACAAATAGGAGGAGTAAAGGAGAATTATCCCGCCGAAAAAGCAGGATTAAAAGAAGGTGATTTAATTATTTCAATAGATGGTAGTAAGGTTACGACGTGGGAGCAGATGACTGAAATAATATATAATAGTGCATCAGATGAGCCCCAGAAGTTTGAAGTATTAAGAGATGACAAAACTTTTTTTGTGGAAATAATTTCCATAAAAGATAAAATACCCGTCAAAGGGAGAATCAAGGAAGTCAACGTTATCGGAGTATATAATGCTTCCAAGATAATAAAAGTTAGTGTAGGAGGCGCGATAAAGGATAGTATTGTAAGAACATATGGCCTTATTAAACTTGTTTTTGTTTCTATTAAAATGATTGTTACAGGAGAGGCATCAATACGCTCATCATTTGGAGGGCCAATTTTTATTGCAAAACTTGCAGGTGATAGTGCAAGGTCAGGAATGTGGAGTTTATTGGGATTTATGGCATTTTTAAGTTTAAATCTTGGTCTTTTGAACCTTTTACCAATTCCCGTGCTTGATGGTGGTCATCTGGTTTTTATTGCCATTGAAAGCGCTATTAGAAAACCTCTTCCAGTAAAAGTTAAACTTATTATTCAACAGGTCGGAATGGCACTACTTTTTCTGTTTATGGCGTTTATTATTTATAATGACGTTTTAAAAATAATAAAATAGGATAAGAATGAATAAAATATCAAAAATAACAAAATTTATTTTTTTGCGGTTGATTTTATTTTTAATTTTAAACTCAATATTATTAGAGTTTAATTTATCCAAAAAGGTCGATATTCTTCAAGTATTGTATGCAAGTGAAAATGATTCTTATAATTCAAACGCGATGGAGCATTTTATTGTAGGTATTATATATGATATGAGAAAGGATTATGCACTTGCTATATTAGAATATCAAGATGCAATGAAAAATGCCCCCAACATACCTATTTTTTATTATCTGATGGGAGATGATTATTACTATCTGCGAAAGGATGATAATGCGATAGAAATGTATGAAAAATATTTAGAATTGCAGCCCGACGATTATGAAACCGCAAGATTTTTACTTTTCAGACTCTATCTTTTAAGAAAGGAATTTCAAAAGGCGGAGAAACTCGTTGAAAATATGATTAATAACCTTGGTGAAATTACGTCTTTAAAGTTATTGTTAACGGATTTGTATTTAAAAAACAATAAAATTGAAAGAGCAATTCTAAATAGTTCATATTATCTTGGGAATCCATCGATTGATGCGGATATTTACAAAAATATTGCGAATTCATTCATAAAAATGGATTATACAGATGTAGGCGTTTCATTATTTGAAGGATTTTTGAGTAAATTCACTAACAATGATAAACTATACTATGGATTGGGTTCTTTATATCTTGCGAAAAAAGATACTACGAAGGTTATTGAATTATTAGAGAAGGGTTTAAAATTAAAGAAAGGGGCTGGATATATAGAAGAAGATTTGTGCGATGTATATCTTGGTAAAAAATATTTAGAAAAGGCAAAAGCATTGTTTGATAACGTAAGTTTAGAATCGAAAATGAAAATTGCTGATGCCTATTACGTTGAAGGCAAAGATAAAGAAGCGGAAGTTTTGTTAAATAAACTCAAAAATGAAAATAAGAACGTTTGGTTTATCTCTTTTAGATTGGGTGAGATAAAATACAATGAGAGCAAACATAAAGAAGCGGTTGATAATTTTCTAAAAGTAATAGAAATAGATTCCACGATTTCTGAGCCGTATTTTCGAGTTTCACTCTCTTATTTTAAACTTAAAAACTATCCTCAAGCGTTAGTGTATATTGACAAAAGTATCAAGATTAATCCAAAAGAGTTAAGATTTTTTAATCTTAAAGCAGATATAGTTTACAATATGGGTGATTTTCACGGAGCAGAAAAAATTTACTATGAGATATTTAAAATTGACCCGGAGTATGATTTGGCTTTGAATAATTACAGGTATATTTATGCCGAAAGGGGAGAAAAACTAAATGAAGCACTTGAAATGTCAAACAAAGCGGT
>CAZBIT010000178.1:0-5717 GCA_964491835.1 uncultured bacterium | reverse complement strand
AAAAGATGGAGAACTCATAGCAATTGCAAAAATCAATATAATTAAAATCGATAACCTTAAAATTTTCTTCATATCAAATTCTCCTATATTGTTATAATTTTCAAATAAATTCAATTATTGTCTATCTGTAGAGACGCACTGCTGTGCGTCTCAAATTACATTCCAAAGAGATTCATTCGATGCGTCTCTACATCATCGATATTCAAATAAATGCCTTACCTAACAATTACAAACTTATACATCTTCTTTGGAAGAGGATTTTTATCAAGGTCTTTTGCATTATCAATTAAGAGAATATAGACACCGCTCGCAGGACGCTGATTCGATTCAGTTCTTAAGTTCAACCATGCTTCATCCCCTGAACCTGATGTATGCTCAATAGTTTTTACAAGATCACCTGTTGAAGTATAAATTTTTAAAGTGCAATAAGGAGGAAGATTCATAAATCTCACTTCATCAGGCGAACCTGGCCAGTTTAACATATTCGTCAAACCAGTAGAAATACTATATGGATTTGGAACAATTAAAACTCCTTCCACAGAATTTAAGCCAGGTTTATAAGCAACTGCACCAAGTTTTGACCTATTTACATAGTATGAACTTTCTAATTTACTTCCAGGAAAAATATCATCTTTATTCTGGCTTCCATCATCCAATGCGGTAACACAATAATGATATTGAACTCCTCTTGTAACGTTTTTATCAATATAAGATGTTGTTGATTTATCAAAAGTTCCAATAAGTTCATATTTTCTATATGCACTAAGGTCAGAAGGGTCATCGATTTCAAATGTACCTATTTTCCTATAAAGTTTCCATTTATAGAAATCCTCAAAACCTGTATCGGGGTCTTTATACAAATTTGGGTCAGTATACCCCCATTTTATTTCAATCTGGTCTGGTCCAGAAGTTACCTCTATATTTGGAGCAGGAAGTGGGTCTGCTATATTCATATTTTTACTGAATGCGTAATATGCTCTATTGAAATTGAGAAAAAGAGAATCTTTTCCTGTAGCAATCAGGGCATTTTTCCCAGCATCATCCAATTTATCTCCAGCGAGGTCCCAATACCAGTTCCACCATTTCTGACCCTCAGTATAGCATAGGTCTTCATCTATAGAACCAACGCCAAGAGCATAAACGCAGGTAAAATCATCACCAATATTCATTGAATATGGACCTACACCCTGAACAATAAACATATTGCCACCAGTAATTTGATTATGGGGAAAACCTTCAAACTCCCACTGTGCTGGTGGTCTGTTATTAGGATTTGTTACAAAGTCCCATAATCCATTTCTCCAAAGTTTAGACCAGAATTCACCGTGTGTCTGCCAGGATAATGATTTTGGTTCATTTATATCATCACTTGTAATAGAAGCAGATTTATCAGCATGAAACACAACAAATCCTGAATAAACAGCACCGAGAAACATTCCTGTTTTGGGGTCAGGAACACCCCTATCATCATAATATTTTTTAGCCTGGGTAGTCGTGTATCCCAATGGTGCTTTTGTTTGTATATCATCATCGTTGTAAGCATAACTTATAAGAAGGTCTTTTCTATCTCTATTTTTCACAAGAAATGGCGATTTACTGAGATTCATATAATTATTGTAAGAATCCCAGGTTACCCAGGTATGCCCACTTCCCCAGTCAGTTCTACTTGGGAGAGATTCCGCTGCTTCTCGAGGAATGTCAGGACAAAATCCATCATACCATGCCAATTCGATTGTTTGGTTAGGAGCATCTTGGTCTGGGTCATCATCATAATCACCCGTAAATTTATTATCCTGTCTAATTATTATATAATCGTCATGATAGGGATTAGTATATGTCCATGACTGGTGACGCTGTAAAAGACCTAATACATCCATTGTCTTCATCGTAAAGTCAATATAGCAATCTGACACAATGTTGCGGTCAACTTTGCCTATGAAAGGTTTTGTTATATCCATTCCATCAACTATTGTAGTTGGTGGTTGGAATCTCTTATATGTGGTTATACTTATGCCCTTTCCTATCCCAGGGTTATTCTTTTCTGGTGTCCAGTATGCACCGTCAAGTTTACCACCTTGTGCATTTATCCAGGAACGAGTTACGAATACATTAAACCATAACTGAAGCAATTCTCTATGATAAAATCCTTGAGGATATGTAAAAGTAGTCGCTGAACCAAAATAACCTTCCAAACTATTCTCACCACTATTTATAAATCCGACAACAAGTTTACCTAAATCGTGATAACCTGCCTTTTGAGCATAAAGGTCATTAGATGTATAGAGCAAGATTAGGAAAACTAACGAAAAACCTATTAATAATTTTCTCATAACCTTTCCTCCCTAATAAGAATAAAATTTTAAATTATTTAACTGAACTTTTGGCAAATTTTTATTTTATAATTTTAATTAAATAATACTACCTTGTCATGCTGTCCCGAGTATTCGGGATCAGCATCTAAATAAATAATAATAGATTCCGATCCCGAAAATTCGGGACGGAATGACAGAGCTAAAACTTTCTTAATATAATTCCTTAAAAACATATAAATTTTAAAAATTTAACAAAGTTTTGTATATAAAACAATTACCCTAAAAAACATACTCGAATTAGATTAAGTATTAATATGAAACTAAAAAATTAAGAGAGGGGATTATTTGCTAATAATCCCCTGCATTTAATATATCAGAATTGATACCTTACCCCAAAGTATATATCCCTTGCTGTTGGATAATATTGTCTCCATTTGGGATGTCCTAAATATGCATACCCCGGTCTATCACCAATTCTATCATTACCATGTTGGTTGCCTGTTTCATACCAAAAATGCAAAGTATCTCTATAAGAACCACCTTCTGAAAATATTCGCCTTATATTAAATATATTCTGAACATTGAGATAAAACTGAGCACCTTTCGCAAGTCTTTTTGTTAGATAAAAATTAATCATTTGAACAGGAGTTCTTTCGACATATATCCAATCCTTTGGTGCGGCACTTGAATTAGTTAAATATCTTGCACGTGCCTGCCAGGTATATAAAACATTCAACCTCCATTCTTCAAATGGTTTAACTCCTAATAATGAAGGACCCGGTCCAAAACCCACAGGTGTTCTTAAACTAATGTTTATCCTGAAATTAGGAGTCGCATCTGGTTTTGTCTGAGCAGATGTAAAATATTGCTGTTGAGTTTTTGTGGGGTCTTGATAATCATACTCATATCCAGTACTTCCCGTGCTTGTAATCATATAATTATAGTTTGCCCATCCATTGATGAATCTTCCAAAACTCCTCTCTAATCTGAATTCAAGCCCTCGTACATCACGATATCTATTATTATCAAATGTAGTTGTATAAACATCACCAGTATAATTAGTAAATATCAAACTTGTAATGTCATCTGTATAGTCCTTATAATAACCAGAAATTTGGAGTAGGAACTGATTATATATACTCTGACTGTATCCAATCTCATAAGAAACAACCTTAGGCCATATTAAGTCGGGTAAAGGAATTTGCCCCGAGCTTCCAAAAAGTCCACCTAATGTCTGAACTGATTGAACGCTGTATAATTGATTAAAGTGTGGTGATGTAAAAAAGTGTCCATAATTAAAGAATATCTTACTTGATTCAGTAATTGGATGCGAGATTCCAAATCTTGGTTGTAAATATAATCTCGGTTTTACCTCTCTTGTTCTAAAGTTCTGCCACATCCAGTTTCCTCCTCCTTCTACATTACCCCACTGTGCCTCAGCAACCCAATATGGATTTCCATTATCATCATATTTATAGAAATTTTGGTCACCAATATCCATTGCCTTTGTTCTTGGGAAGAAGGTCAGACCTCTCAAACCAAAGTTTAAAATCATCCCTTCCCATTCAAGTTTATCTTGAACAAACCAATCTATTTGAACTGGGTCTGCCTTCCATTTAGCCCATTGATACAATCTTGCAGTTATTGGGTCTCCTGGTGTAGTTACAGAATAGGAATCACGTTCATTAACGTGAGTATAAGCAACCTGAACCCCCGCTTTAATCTGGTTGTATTTATTAATTTGAGAAACAATGTTCACCTTAAAATTAAAATCGTTCATAATATTATCATGAGTTCCTTTTGAGAAACCCCTAATATCAGAACCAATAATAGTAGTTCTTCCAAATGTCCAGCCCTCTTTATTTATATATGTTCTTGGGGAATAACTCCAGGGATGTTCATCAAATCCGTATGTTTTATTGGTCTTTGAATCAACAATATATTTTATTATTTTGGGGTCTGTCTGTTTCATATGGTCCCAGTCAGAATCATACATAGTCACACCGGCACTCACTTCATAGTATGTTGCAGGACTATACGTGTGCGTGAATTTTAAATTAAATGTATGATTCTTATCATATATTGGATTATACCAACACTGAGAATTAATTTGAACCGGAACAAAATATCCAGCAGACGCAAACTGCATTCTATCATCACCTGTCACATAAGTGCTGGGCAAACCACCCGTACCTCCTCCTCCGGAACCACTTCTATCACTCATATTGATTGCATAAACAAATGTCTCATAATTGCCAAATGTAAGAACCATATTTGAAGACAGGCGTCTCGTAAGTTTAAAAGAAGTGCTGTATTCGTGCGAATGTGGTCTTGCTGCAGACATTAGATATTCAGAGCGGTTCCAATATCCTGAAACAAAAAACTTTGTATTTGACAATAAAGGCACAGGACCACCTCCACTTATATCAAGCATTACATCACCCGACTGCATATATGGAATAGGTCTATTCTCCCACTGTTCAAGTTCATAGAAGAATTGAGCACTTTGAGGACGTGTCTTTGCATATGTATCAAATCCCGTCCAAGTTTGATAATAATTCCAATTATTGTTCGGAAAATTTAAATAATGATAGACCTCTTTTTGATCTTTAACACCAGTAAATGCTCTATCAGCAAAGAAAAGTTGATATTTTTCTGTTTTCTCACCGTAAACATTATCGTATTCGGCAGGATAGAATACCTTATCCGTATTGGGTCTATATCTCCCTTCAAATACTCCTGAATACCTATTATAACTTCCATCTTTTGTAATGACATTGATAAGTCCTGAACGAACATTTCCATATTCAGCATTAAATCCACCTGTTAAAATCTGAACGTCCTGAATTAAATTTCTACTGATTGGAATCTGCACCTGTTGAACTTGCTTATTCATCATAGAGACACCATCTATCTGAACATCCGTTTCAATAACTTCGCCTCC
This sequence comes from uncultured bacterium, assembly GCA_964491835.1. GTDB lineage: Bacteria > SM23-31 > SM23-31 > JAUVVT01 > JAUVVT01 > CAZBIT01. Next base: position 461 of record CAZBIT010000178.1, on the reverse strand, counting down.
TCTAACAGAAAAACCTCTTCCCGGAGCATTCCCCCAAGTTTCAGCAAATGTCACTCCTGCCTGATAACCCATTAACTGGTCAAATCTTCCAACGGGGGATTCCGACACATCTTCTCCACTAATATATGATTCCGTTTGAGAAACGTCGAGAGGAACCGGTGCTCTTGCTGCGGTAACTGTAACCTCCTGCCCAGCAATTGCCTGTGTTTTCAACTGAAAATCTGTTGTAGTAGTTCGGTCAACATACACACGGACATCCGATTTCGTCTCCACAGCATATCCAACAATCGATGCCTTCAGAGAATATGTCCCGGGTGGTATGTTAATGATAAAGAAAAATCCTTTATCATCAGTAGCCGCTCCCATAGTTGTTCCTTCCAATGTTATGTTCACACCAGGCAGTCCCTCTTTGCTTTGTGCATCTGTGATTGTCCCCTGAATTTTACCTGTAGTTGCTGAAT
>CAZBIT010000177.1:0-5720 GCA_964491835.1 uncultured bacterium | reverse complement strand
GTTTTTGGATTATCTGGGTTTATATTAACTTTATTTTATGATATAATTACGAATTTAGGGTCTATATTTTTGTCTGGATTTAATTACAATATGATAAGAAATATTTTAATAGCAGGCATTCCACTTTCTTTTTTTCACATTATTTTGAATACATTTCTTTTTTTTACAGTTTTACCTACTTTAATTAGAAAACTCGCTCGAAATGGCTTTCTTGATAAATATATAAATAACAATAAAATGAAATATGTAAAAGAATGATAAATGATATTCTTTATTTTAGAAGTAAAAGTTATTTCGTCTTATCAATTTGAACCATTATGCCACTTATTCCTATTAGTAAAATAATAATTAAAACAATAAGTGTAAAAATCATTTCCATAATAATTCCTTATATATTACTTTATTTCTATTAATAATTTCGACTAATAATGTAAAAACTTTAATATACTTATGCATAAAGACATAAAGATATGGTTAGTATTTTTATTGATTAGCATAACAGTTTACAATGAAGTATACAGTGCATTTGAAAGCATAAATGGAGGAGCCAGAGCAGAATCGTTGGGTGGAGCATTTACAGCTTGTGCGGATGATTGGAATTCAATATTTTACAATCCCGCTGGTCTTTCAAATATGGTAAATGGTGAGTTCTCTACTTTTTATATGATACCGTATGGATTAAAAGAACTCGGTGTTAAATGTATTGCAGGTGCTTTTCCACTAAAATATTGTGGGTTAGGGATAATGTTTCAACAGATGGGAACGGAATTATATAATGAGTCCCAGTTTGTATTTTCTTTAAGTAGAAAAACTTATAAGGGATTATCAATTGGTTTAAATGTGAAGTTTCTTCATATTGGTATTCAGAGATATGGTTCAAGTTCATTTTTTGCATCAGATTGTGGGATTCTTTATAACTTAAAAGACGATTTTAGGTTTGGGATGTTTATTAGTAATGTAAATAAGCCAAAAATATATAGAGATAGGATTCCAAGATATTATTCCATCGGTATTTCAAAAAGGTTGATTTCTGGACTGTCATTGAACCTTGATGTGAGTAAGTATGAGAAATATCCTGAAATTATTAGGTTTGGTGGAGAAATGAATTTAACTAAAATGTTTCAGTTAAGATTTGGGGTTTGTGATAATCCGAGAAAATTCTCTGGTGGATTTGGCTTTGGAATAAAAAATTTATCTTTTAATTATGCTATATCAGACCATAATGTTCTTGGTATTACGAATCAATTTTCTTTGACATTAAAGATAATGTAATTTTAGGATTATTTGAAATGCAAAAAATACTTGACTTTTCTTTTTTTTTATTTATAATTTATACTATTAAATTTCATAAAATTTAAAAAGAGGAGTTAAAAAATGAAAAAATATTTAGTATTATTATCAATAATTGGTATGTTGCAATTTCAATGTGGGGGTGGGAAGCAAGTAGCACTGACTGCTCCAGTTGGAGATAATATTCTTGTAATGGGGGGGATACTTGTTGAAAATTTAACGTTCAGTAGTTTGGGAAGGTATGAGACAGTAGAAGCAGGTATTGATTTGGTAGTATTGGGTAAAAGTGAAAAGGATGGTGAGATTAAAGGATATCAAATTGTTTCAGATAATAGTGGATATTTTTATTTGGAGAACGTTCCAAAGGGGCAATATATTGTAAAAGGTGCACGAGCGATATTAGAAGACCAGTCAGAGGTAAGATTTATGAATGATTGGCAGGATAATAGGACAAGATTTTATAAGTTAGTTAGGCCAGAGCAAGTTATAGATTTTAGTGCTGTCTATTTTCCAAAACAGGAAATACAAGGTAATATCTTGAATGTTGGAATAGGGTATTTTGGATTAGAACCCGGTTCTATTTCATATAAAACATTAACGGAACTCAAAACTCAAAAGTTAGGAACGGAAAAAGTCCATAATAGGTTAAATCCACTTGATTACTATAAAAGTAAATTCCCTAATTCTGCTTGGTTTAAATAATAAAAAATAAGTATTGTTTTTAGTAAATTTATATAAATATAATACTTTTCTTATTTCTTGTTGAAAAACGTAGTTCCTTATCCCCTAATATTTGGGGATAAGGAATGTTCGAAAAATCTTCATATCTAAATTATGCCATTGATTTCCTCACTATTATCTTAATATGATTATAATATTATAGGAAGAATATGACTAAAAAGCATGGAAAAACAGCAAGACCATTTGAAATCTGGAATATTGATATTTATGAAAAAGTTTGTTATCAGAAGAAATAATTACATTAAATTTGTATTAAAAATTTATTGCATATAATTTCTGAAAGAATGCGAATATTTAATAGTAGAAAGTTAATAAATCCGTTCATATCAATTTCTAAATGTACTTTTTACAGATTAACTAAATTTGCTATACAAGATATTTTTTTTATGAAGACATTACATGAAAAATTCCCCCAATTGCTCATATTATTTTTTTAGAAATATACTTTATTTCCTTTCCTTAATTTTTTTATTATTTCCTTCCATTTCATTACCTCAAGAAAATATATTTGAGACATTGCTTGAATATAACGAAGAAATATCAGATGAGTCAGATAATTATGAGTTTTTTAGTGATTTGAAGAAAAATCCTATTGATTTGAATAAAGTAACTACTGACCAATTAATGATGATTCCTGGTATGACACTTTCAACTGCTTTTAAAATCAATGAATATCGAAATAAAACTAGATATGCAGAACTTGATGAAATGAAAAGTGAAATTGATATTGATGATGATTTGTTTTTGACATTAAAACAGTTTGTTTATACTGATAAGCAAATTAAAAAGGAGAAGATTAATTTTGAACTTAGATCAAGAGTAATTAATCCATTGGAGAAATCTAAAGGTTTTATTGAAGGAAAATATTTTAATTCAAGATTAAAGCAATATAATCGATTTATGTTTAACTATGGTGAAAAAGTAAATGGTGGTTTATTATTAGAGAAGGATTCTGGTGAAAATAAGTTCAACGATTATAAATCTTTCTATGTAGAATTGAAGGATATTTTAAAGTTAAGGAAAATTGTAGTGGGTAATTATCAGATGGAGTTTGGAGAGGGGCTTGTATTCTGGAATCCTTATAGTTTAAGGAAGGGAAATGATGTGATTTATCCAATTAAAAAGAGACCGCGAGGAATTATTGGATACAAATCATCCTTTGAAAATGGTGGTTTATATGGAGTTTCAGTCGAAGGAGGATTCAGTTCAATAAGATATTACTTTTTTAATTCACAAAGAAAAATCGATGCAAATGAAAGTGATGACGGGAATATTACAAGTTTATTTGATTCAGGTCTTCACAGGAGCAAATTGGAATTATCTAAAAGAAAAATCCTTCAGGAAAATCTGTTTGGCGGTAGATTTGAATTTAATGTTAATAAAAGAGGAAACATTGGTTTTACGCATTATCAAACGTATTATAATAAAAGTTTTATTTCAGATAAAAAAGATATATTTAAATTTAGTGGAGATAATAATAATTTATCTTCTATTGATATGAATTACTATTTTCCAAATCTTAATATATTTGGAGAAATAGCAAGGTCAAAAGGGGGAGGAATTGGGATGATTGCGGGTGGAGTATTTGATTTTCGAAATGCAGTGCTGGGTTTTTCATTTAGAAATTATGACCGTAATTTTTATAGTTTTTATGGGAAAGGATTCTCGGAAAGAAATTATGAAAATAAAAATGAGAGGGGGATTTATTTAGGATTAAGTTATAAAATTAATTCGAAGTTTAAAATTTATGGATATTTTGACCAGTTTAAATATCTATGGAGAACATATTACGTTCCTTTTCCATCTTCTGGTTTCGATGAGATGTTGAGGGTCTCATATAAAGAATCTTCAAATATGAAGTTTGAGATAAAATTGAGAAGAAACATTGAAGATACAAGCATAAATGTGAAAGATTTGTTTGGTAATGAAAGAAGTATAATCGGGAAATTTCAGAGAACGAGTTATAGATTACAAATTGACCGAACGATTAACAAAAGAACGATGTTCAGATGGAGGATAGAAAGCATTATTGAATCGGAAACTCCAGAGGAAAGCAAATATAATTATGATTATAGTGATGAAGGAGTTTTAAATTATTGGGATTTAGAATTTGTTTCTTTTAAGAATTTAATTATAGATTTGAGATATTCATATTTTACTTCAAGAAATGAAGCCATTTCGTTTTATCAATTTGAAAAAGATTTACCGGGAATGTTATCAATTAATAGATTAAAAGGGACAGGAAATGAATTTTATATATTGATAAAATATGAAATAAAATCAATATTTGACTGTGCCTTGAAATATTCTATAGTTCAATATCCTCATTTAAATGAAATTGGTTCGGGAGATGATAAAATAGAAGGGAACTTAAAGCAATTTATTGGCTTCCAAATTGAAATGAATATTTAAACTATGGACGAGTATATATCAAAAGGAATTGTAAGATTTCTATAAGTAATTCAATTGCTTGCAAATGTTAAATTTTATTATCCCCAAAATTTGTATTTTTATAAATTAAAACAATACTTATTTTTTTATATCATTTTTCAGCGGTCTCTAAAAATTAAACAACATTCTCTTGCTTTAATCGAACCAGAAATTAATCAAAACTATAACTTATTTCAAAGTACAAAAATTTCACTTTTATCGTAAACATTTCATAAATTGTAATCACCTTGCTAAAACAATAAAAAAATAAAAAATAAAATATTCCTTGACTAAAACTAAAATTAATATAAATTATAAAAAATACTTAATGTAGTATATAATTTAAGGTGTATATATGAATAAAAAAGCATTGATTTTTCCTGTGATAATATTTTTGATATTTTTCAATTGTGCAACACCTGAAGAGCCGGTCGGTCCAAAGTGGACGATGTCTCTTTCGAAAATACCCATTTTGAAAGCGGATACGGTTAAAGTTGGTGAAGAACTTGTAAGTGATAATGTTAAACCAGATGCTAATAAAATTTTACATTTGAATTTTACGGATAACGCTGAATTTTATGTTGTAAAGCCACAAGTAATCATACCAGGTACTGTTCAACTACCTTTATCTACGATTGACCAGGAGTTATTTAAAGACCCTCCCGAAGGTCTTGAATATCTTCAATTCGAACAGGTAAATATTATTATAAGGTCTATAAATGTGCCATTTTCATTTACCATTCATTTGGATTTTGCCGGAACTAAAAAAGGAACTACATATAATCTTTCAAGTGAAATAACAATCCCGGCAGGAAATACTTCTCCACATAGTATTAATATTGCAAACATAGTAAATAAAATACCTGAAAGCATTCGTATTACTGGATGGGTTAGATTTTCTGCTCAAGATATTACTCAAACAGCAAAATATCAATTAGAATATTCTATCGACTTACCTTTGAGATTTTCCCTAACAAACGTAAGTACCATTGAAAATACCGAGAAACTTGAACTTGACCAGGATGCAAGGGATGCGATAAAGGATAACGTTATTAATGCTTCATTGGAAGGGAAAATAATAAATGAGACACCAGTTTCCGGGACAATTCAATTTTTTGTGGGTTTAACCAAGGCAACCGCAAACAACCTTCTATTTTCCCTAACTCTTCCAAAACGAGGAACTGAAGGACAGATAAATTTATCGATTGACAAGCAAAAACTCGATAAACTTGTTACCGCCACTTATTTCAAGATTTATG
>CAZBIT010000176.1:2599-5736 GCA_964491835.1 uncultured bacterium | reverse complement strand
TACGGAAGCGAAGTATATCTGGAACTGGAATTCCCTTTGGACAATGTGGAGTGCATGTCTCACACAATCTGCAGTAATCTTTGTCCGCGAGTTGTGCATAATCTTCCAATAATTCTTTCTGAACCGACGTAATTTCTCTTGAAGTCACTGCTTTAACATCTTCAATAACCTGTTGAACTGTATCCATACCAACCGCACAGCCGGTAACATTTGGATTCTGAAGTATCCATCTTAACATTGCTTGATAAAGGTTTTGGGGGCCATAATTTTTTAACTTCTTCATAATTTCCTGTATTTCTGGGTCATTAACCTGTTTTGCCCAATATGGAATAAAGTTACCTGTCATTGGTTTTATGGTAATTACCCCGACATCGTTATCTTTTGCCAATTTAATCACCCTTTCAATACCGGGAATATCAGCAGAGCCCTGTTTAATCATAGCAAGTCGATTATAAGGGATATGCATCCAATCGAGATAATCGTTTTTCATTGCCCATTCGTGAATGCGTGGGTTGTGACAACTCATACCAACAAATCTAATTTTCCCCTCTTCTTTCAACTTATGGATAGTTTCAAATTGTTCTTCATTACCTTCACCGTGAAGGAAACCAAGGTCGATAACATCTGTTTTTAAGTTTTTCAGAGCTTCTTCAAATCTCTCACGCAGTTTTTCTCCCGACCCAGTTGAACCAATAGCAATATATACCTCATTTCTCCTATCCTTTAGTGCGTTACCCAAAAGTTCGACTGTGTTATGATAACTTACACTCGTAGTTACAAAATTCCCGCCAAGGTCAAGAAGTTTATTAGCAACCACTCCACGTTCCATCAGCCATTTTGCAAAAAGAAATTTTCCAAGTTGTTGAGAAAGTGAACCACTTGCATTTCCCAAACCAATTTCGGAAATCATAAAGTTTGTTCTCCCAAGTCGGCGGTATCTCATACCCGTTTCCGGTTTTACGTGAGGGTCGTTGTTTTTTGCAAAAACTTTCGTTCCTATGGCAGTCCCAACAACTGCAGCACCGCTATATTCAAGAAATTTCCTTCTCGAAATTCCCCCTTTTTTGTTTTCATCTTTATCATTTATCTCAGAAACCCGCGACATATTGCTCTCCTTTCTAAATTTATATATATTTTTGATTTTTGTTATTTTTTATATATATAAAGGAAACTCCTCAAGATATAATTCGGTAGCCTCTTTTAGATTTGCAATTGATTCCTCAATTGTATAACCTTGACTTACAGTACTAACCTCTGGACATTCTGCAATATAAAGATTATCTTCTTTATAAATTACGGCCGTAAAAGTTCGTATAGACGTTTCATCGACTATTTTGGAAAACGTAATTTACTTTAAAAAATTTATATTACAACAAAATCCTAAAAGATTTTAAAAATTTACTATTCAACTGCTTTCCAGGAAACTTCAGGCGGATTGACAAAATCCTGTGCAAACCGCTCATTTACATCCTTATTGGGATGGCCATTATGAATAAGAAAACGATATATCAAACCGAGTGGCGATTCAGAACTGATTATATATGGCTCATTTTGAACAAATGAATAGCAAAAATATGGAAGTTCAGGATGAACGCGCAAAGGTGTTGGGTATCGCTGATTTAACGGATGGTCAAATATTGTTATCCCCCCCCATTCCTTTTCAACAGGACCCGAATAATCAATCCATCGTGCTTGTGTTGAATCAGCATCCAGACGAGTTTTACCTTCACTCGTTAAAACCTCAAGGGAAACATCCTTGGAAAGCCAATCGCTTATCCCCCTGAATGCCATCCCTCCATATTGAAATTTTGGTATCGTCATAGATATAGTCCCTTTGGGCTGTTCTTCCGTTATTCGCATAACCTTTCCCTTTAATATAACAGTCGCTGTTGTTGTTTCCGTGGGTTGGACTTCTGGTCTCTCAGGATTAACTGGTACTTGACTAAAATACATATCAAAAAGCCAAACGTTCTCTCCTGGCAATCCATAAATTTTTACCACACAAAATTCTTTAAAATATATCTTACCTTTTACATCCCCTTTGTTAAAAACAACAACATCAGCAAATACAGGACCCCTTATAATGCTTGGACCAAATCTATCTGGCAAAATTCTGCCTGGTTCTTCACCCAATTCCCAGAAACCATTAATTTCTGTCTTATCAAAAATTATCTTTTTCCAGGTAAAAAATATCCCTCTCTGATGAATATGTTCAGGAGAAAAGTCGCCTGTGATAATTTTGCCATCTGGTGTCCAAACCGGGTGGATATAGCCCGCTCTGTCATATAGACCGGATTTGCCTTCCGTCTGTTGAACAATCCCATAATTATATCTCAAAACAGATCGGTCTTTATATTTGACTAATAAATGCTTTTTGCTAATATTTTCAATAGTAAATGGACTTGACGGAGCAGTCCCCGGCTCCAAGACAAGTTTAAACACTCTTTTAGTTCCCTTTTTTGTTTTGTTATCAAGAATCCACACAAGAGCACCTTTACCCGTAACATTTTCCCATCTCCCATCCCCCAATTGTTCCCAGTCAAAATTAACTTCTAAATCCCATTGAACATTTATCCTCGATTTTGCTCCACCTTCTTCTATAAGAATAAGATGGTTATCTCTTAGAAGAGAAAGATCTGCCGCTTCATCAATGTAATGGAAAAATCCTTCCCTGTGAAATTTTTTTGGGTCACCAAAAATATCCGTTGTCTTACAATGATAGTGGATTGGAGTATTAATGCGATCATAATCACCTGCATCAACAGTAATTGTGCCCAAAACGACACCCTTTACTCCCTTTTTAGCACAACTTACTGAACATATTAATAGTGAAATTATGAAAATTAAACTAAAAATTCTATAAATCTTCCCGCTCCAGTAACATTCTTTCTTAGAATCCAAACTAATATTCCTCAAGCATTTTTCTAAATTCCACATTTTTTTATTCCTCTTTTATATTTCAATGAGTTTTTTACGTATTATATTGTATCTTACTAACTTAAGTAATAATCTTTAAATTTCCTTGTTGATATTCAGTAAGCAAAATAAAAATTTGTTTCAGAAGATTTCTTATTCTTTCCTAATTATTTCATCACAATTTTATTCTTATTTCAATTATAATAAATTATATCTAAATT
>CAZBIT010000176.1:0-2499 GCA_964491835.1 uncultured bacterium | reverse complement strand
ATTATTTCATCACAATTTTATTCTTATTTCAATTATAATAAATTATATCTAAATTTCCAACAATTAAATAATTACGCTAATTTTTTTAGTTAATCTTTTTTATTCTACAAAATTAAAATCAAGGTTTCAAGAATTTTTGAAACCATTTTAACATTTCCATTTTCATATCATCAGTATAAATGTGGCCTGTGTTTGGATAGATAATACTTTTAAACTTTTCTTTCTCATCATACAACGAATAAACTGTCTCAAGTTTTTTCTCCAATACTTTAATTCCACTTAAAGGTGAACCTGAATCACTATCACCTGTCAATACGAGAAATGGACGCGGTGCGATTAAGCCCATCAATGCTTCAGTATCAAAATGGTTAAGCATTCCGGGCACAAAGTAATATATGCCATGCGCACTCAAATATCTCTGTTCGATGAGTTCTTTATATCTCGTAAAGCAGGCAACTCCAACAACAGCGCTCACCCTTTCATCAATTCCTGCTAACCACCAAGACCTTGTGCTACCCATACTCATTCCAGTCACACCTATTCGGCTTTTATCAACCTCTGGACGGCTCTCAAGGTAATCCAATGCTATCTGCTCGTCTCTCAATTGCATTCCCCATAGTGAACGCCCAAACCATAAATTAATCTTAAACTGAGACATTTCCTGGTCGCTTCCTCTTTCCTGCGTTTCTCTAATCCCGGCGGGTCCTGTTCCACGACGTTCACCATTAAAATAACTGTCAATTGCCATTACAATAAAACCCTGTGAGACCAAAAGCGCCGTAATTGACTGTGAACTTGGGTCTGTCCCCATTATGTTATCTTTGGAACTCCCATGCCCGTGAAGACCAAGTATCGCGGGTGCTTTTCCTTTCAAGCCAAAAGGAATAGCAATATAACCAGGCACAATCCCATCAATACCGTTATCAAACTCAAACTTCTCAAAGATATACCCATTCCGCTCCTCTTTAAAAATAGTTTTTACTTGTAATGATTTTGGTCGAGGGGGTATATTACCCAGAAGATTTACTAATATATTGCGAACTTCAATCCTTTGTTTCTTCCATTCAGAAAGATTTAAAGGAAACTGAAAATCAGGATATTTCCATTTTTGGTAATACAAAGGGACCCCTTCCCAAGGTGTCTGCCAAACATCCTTTGGTGCAGGTGTTGGCTGGGCTTCTAATTGCAGCGTTATTGAAACGCTAAATAAAAAACAAAAAATAATATAAAAAACAACATAATTCTTCATATCTTACTCCTGGTATAAATTAACTGAATTTATATTTTAATCCTTTTTTAAATATATAATTAATCAATTTAATTTTATTTAATTAACATATAAGAGATGACAGTAGTGTCTGTTAAAAATAAATGAAAAAGAACTAAACCTCTTTTTATATAATATAATGATATAAAAAAGAAAAAAATGTAAGAATAAGTAAAATACTTTGCGAAATAAAAAACAATTTGTTATAATTAAAATAAAGAAAAATTATAATACTTACAAAGAAATTAAGAAAAAAGATAGTATTACGGTCTTAATTTTGAAAAATTAACAAATGAAAGGATGAAAAAAATGATAAAGAAAAAAAACATCATTTTAGCAATCATTTCTTTTTTATTTGTATTGGTGTTAACAAATTATTTTGCCGGATGCGGTCAGCAGGCTAAAAAAGGATTAAAAGTCTATTTTAAGGCTGACCTTGAAGGCGCATCTGGGGTTATTACTTTCAACAAGCACTCGTATGAAACTGGAATTTATTATGAACAATCAAAAATACTTTTAACTAAAGAAATAAATGCTGCAGTTGAAGGGCTTCTTGAAGAGGGAGTATCCGAAATAGTAGTGCTTGATGATCATGGTCCTGGTGGAATAAACATAGATTATCTACATCCGGCAGCAGAAGTTATAATGGGAGAAAATAAACCTGTTACATTAGATTCTTCGTTTGATGCCCTAATATTTCTTGGTCAACACTCTATGTCAAATACACCAAATGGAAATCTTGCTCACTCCTTCTCAAGTAGAACAATCAACAATATATGGCTTAATGGAAAACTCTTTGGAGAGATAGCAGATATGGTTCTTCTTGCAAGTCATTTTAATGTTCCAACAATCTTCCTTTCTGGTGATGATGCTGCGTGCAATGAAATTAAGGATTTAATACCAAATGTCGAGACAGTAGCTGTCAAAAAAGGATTAGGGTTAAACGCAGCGTTGTGTCTTTCTCCAGAACAAGCAAGAAAAGAAATCAAAGCAGGAGTTAAAAGAGCCATTAGAAAGATTGATCAAATTAAACTTTACAAAGTTGAACCTCCTTATGAGGTCGTTGTTGAGTATAAGGACTATAAGATAGCGGATTATAAAGAAAAAAAGGAGGGCTGGACAAGGATTGATAGTATGAAATGTACTTATAAAACTAACGATTATCTCTCTGTTAAACATTAAATGGTAAATTTATAATGTAAATTTAGCATTATAAATTTCTAATATATTTC
>CAZBIT010000175.1:0-5742 GCA_964491835.1 uncultured bacterium | reverse complement strand
GTGATATAGAATTTCCTTTACCATCGATTGTTTCTTTTCCATTTATGCTTTTCAGATTTTTAACAGATATTTTATAATTTTTACCCAATGAACCTATTGGAAATTCTTTGTCAATCTTTAATGTAATTTCGTATGGTCTATCCTCAAAAAACATAATCTCCTTAATTTCTAATTTTGGCTCAACAATAAAATTTTCTTTAATCATTACAGATGATTTTTCCATAGGAATATTAAATGTAAGTATTATTGAATTATCACTTCCTGCATTAACTTCTGTAATATATGGAAAAACTGGCTCAACTGCGACATAGAAACTATCTATAAGTGATGAAGTATCGATTGGCGTTGAATCGACATCTTTTAAATCTTTCGAAACCTCAAGCCTATAATACCCGCTCTCGATAAAATCAGGCGTTATAGTCAAAAGAACTTCCTCCCCTGACTTTGAATATGCAGCAGAAGAAACGTTAAAACTTTCTGGGTAAATTTTATAGTTTGATTCATCAATGATTTCTTTACTCATCGGTTCGCTGAATATAACTTTAATATTATTATTCAGGATTAATTCAACATTTTTAATAAACGGTTTTTCATTTGGCTTCGCAGATACAATGTTAGATTTCTGACTTTCAGACGGCTTGAATCCACTTTTAAACGACGACACTGCATACCAATAAACTTTATTTTTTTCTAAACCAGTATCAATGTAAAAAGAGTCAGAAACTTTTTTAATTTCGACAAGATTATTCTTGTCATTTCCTCGATAAATAATAAAGTAATCAAAACTTCCTTTATATTTCCAACTGATTTGGATTTTATCAGTGTCAATAGGGACAGATGTAACGTAATAAGGTGATCGCATTGGTTCTCCAAATAAAGATCTTTCTTCAAAAGATATTATTTTATCACCATCGTTAAAAAGCAGTTCATTATATCCGTTTCCATCAACATCATCTATAACAAATCTGCTCGACCTGCATTTATCATAATACCATGAGACTTCATATCTGACACCACTATATTCAATAACATAAAGATTTGGATAAGAGGAAATAATAATTTCCATTTTGCCATCATTGTCAATATCACCGGTGAAACATCCACTGTCAAATATATTGATAGGATTATATCCCAGAAAATTAAAATAGCATTGATAATAAAAATCATTGTCACCTCTTGAACCAAATATCATATAATGCCAGTATCTTATTTTTGGGTCACTATTTTCGCTTGGATAATCTTCAGAATGACACCCCGCAATAAATTCCTTTTTACCATCACCATCAAAATCACCCGAAGAGATAAAATCTATTGCGTCTATCTGTTCAAGTTTATAACTCCATATATGTTTGTATGAACCAGAACCATCATATTCATATATGTAAATGTCGCCATCGCTATCTCCCAAAAGAATCTCCATTTTCCCGTCATTATCAAAATCACAAATTTCTGCCCTTGGGATGCCAACTCCATTAGAACCCTTTGTAGGATTTACAAACGTAAATTCTAAAGTATAACTGTCATCACCTGTGTTTTTTAGTGAAACAAAATTATTCTCGATTCTGCCTATTAGTTCCTTTTTCCCGTCATTATTGATGTCATAAAATTTACATCCCCAAAAACCCTCCTGCGATTCCCATACTTTTTTTGAAGGATACTCATTTTCTTTCTCGGCTTCAATTATTATACTTTTCGCACCAAAACCACAGAGTATTTCAGATTTACCATCTCCATCGAAATCTCCTGCGTCCCTTGGTATAACCCTAAAATCGGGAATACTAATTGATTTAAATGAATTATCATCATATTCAAAAATGCGAAGATACCCATAAGAAAAATCATTTTCATAAACATTGGTTATTATTTCCTTTTTATTATCATTGTCAAAATCCATTACATTTGACATTAAATATGAAGATGGTAATTCATAATCCTTTTTAATCATTTCCCATTTTGAAAAATTATAAATTCTATTATTGTAGGTAAAATTATTGCCATTATTATTATAATTATTTCTTATCCCCATTTCATTTACAATCTCCAAATAAAATTCAATATTACCATTTATTTCACTTGCTGGAACAATCATTTTATGAAATTTTACAGCATATTCCGACTCAATGAATTTAAACTTTTCATTTGAACCACTCATTCTATAAAATACCTTTGCTCTTGTTGGTTTATCTGTTTCAAACTTTATAAAAAGGCAATTTTTATCTTTATCAATAATATCTAAAATTAAAAAATTATTAACCTTTGGAATAGACCTGTTAATATTTAAAATTATTCTATCTTCAACGATGGAATTATCATAATTACCCACAACAAGTCTTAAAGAATACACGCTATCAGTTAAAGAAACAATGTTCCAGGAGCAGAATTTATCTTCCACTACCTGCCTTTTTATGTCTCTTTGTAAAAATTCCCATTTTTCTGGATTTTTTCCAACTCCATAAAACAGTGAATAACTTTTCATATCAAGTCCCGCTGCTGTTCCAATAACATCGATTTCATTTCTTTGCAAAGATATATCAGGAGTGAAAAGTTTAGCAATAGAAAATGCTTCCATTTGTAACGCCTTCAAAGCATTAATCCTTCCAGAACCAAACTTATAATCATAACCAAATATTCCCAAATCATCAGAAGATAATGAAATTATGGAACTAACTTGAGAAGAAAAAAGATTTTTATTATGCGAAATAATCAATCCTGCCAATCCACTTACAAATCCTGCCGAAGCGGATGTTCCACTTATATATCCATAATTGTTTCCAATTTTGGTTGCATATATGTTTGAGCCAGGAGCGGTAACGTCGAGTGAATTGCCAAACGATGAAAATTGTGCTAAACTGTCGTCTTGATTTGTTGCACCAACTGAAATAACTTTATCAAATCCAGCAGGATATGTAGGTCTATCATCACCATTATTCCCGCTTGATGTTATAACAACGCAATTATTATCATAAGCAAATTCTATTATGTCTTTCAACACTTTTGAATAAATGAAGTCCCCGAAACTCATATTTATTATACGTGCACCATTCATAACCGTATAAATGACAGCAGATGCAATGTCATCATCTTGAAGAAATCCTTTTGAAGTTGCACAGCGAAGGTTCATTATTCTGCAACCGGGAGCAACGCCATACACACCATTACTGCCTGTTCCAGCAATAATACCAGCAATCGATGTGCCATGCCCATTCTCATCCATTGGATCACTATCAGGATTAAGATAATCGCCGTCATCAGGATAAGACGGAACATCCGTAAAATCCCATCCCATTATGTCATCGATGAATCCATTTCCATCATCATCAATCCCATTAAAATCAGAAGAATCTACAATGCCATTCTTATTTATATCCTCACCTGAGTTTATCCAGATATTTTCTCTGAGGTCTTGATGAAGATAATCAATCCCCGTATCTATTATTGAAATTAAAACATCCTTTGAACCCGTTTCAATTTGCCACGCTTTATCTGCATAAATTTTTTTTAATCCCCATTGTTCATCCGACACAGGTTCGCTATTGTTATTATGAATACGATAAATATAATTCAATTGTGCATATTCAATGTCTGGACTGGCTCCATAATCCAGCACAACGTCATTTATATTCGTCAAATTATTAAACCTTATTACATATATGCCATCTGGAAAATTTGAAATTACCTCTTTTTTTAAAGAAATTAATTCATTGTCTGGAAATAAACCTTTAATTTCCTTTATATCATACTTTTTATTTAAACTATCAATTGTATATATTCCAAATTGATTATTAAAGGATTTTAATTGTTCTGTAATTTTTTTTAAACTTATTGAGGACTGAGATTTTATCTTTATGATTATTTCGTTGGGTGCATATTCTTGAGAAAAACTGATAGATATAGAAAATACCTGTAGAATAAAAATGAATAATAAAAATTTTTTACTATAAAATAATATATGATAAATAATTTTCATATCAAAACAAGGCAATCACTTTTTTCACTTTCGGTTTGAAAAAAAAAGCAACAATTCTTAATAATGCACCAATAAAAAGAAGCATACCCGATATTATATTTAAAATTCTCTGCCACCATTTTTTGTAATATTTTTGTAAATACAAAAAAAATTCCAGATGGGAATAAAGAATCATTTTATATTTCTTCTGGTTAACACTATGTCCAACAATATGATATACTTTTATTTCAGGATTAAAGATTATTTTATATCCATTTTCTTTAAATCTTTTACACCAGTCAACATCGCTAAAAAACATATTAAATCTTTCATCCATAAATCCGATTTTATCTATAACTTCTTTTCTTCCTATTAGACACGAACCCATAGGTTGGTCAACTTCTTTTGATGACTTATGGTCAAAATATTCCATTCTCCATTTTCCAAACAGCCTGCTTTTTTTGAAAACTCTACTAAATCTTGTTATTTCCCAAAGGAGAATAATGTGGTCGGGGAATCCCCTACAGGAAGGAATTACATCATTTTTCAGTGAAAGATGTTGAGGAGCAATCAGACCTACATCTTGGTTTTCTTTTAAAAAATTAATCGACTTTTCAAAAAATCCATTAATAATAAAAATATCCGGATTCATTATCATAATAAATTCACCGGATGCAATTCCCAATCCTTGATTCAATCCTTTTGTAAAACCATTATTCTTTGGATTTTCTATTATCTTTATTGTGAGGTTTTTTTGATTGCTCCAACAAAAATTTTCAATAATTGCTAATGTATCATCTTCAGAATTATTATCCACAACAATTAATTCAACGTAAAAAGATTTTATTCCCTTTTTTAATGAAGAAATACATTTTTCTATTACATCGGCACTATTATAAGTAACGATTATTATTGAAATATCAAACATTAAAAGAAAATATTATAAACATATTAACTCTTTGGGAGATTTTGTAAGAATTTCACATCCATTTTTTAACACCACAACGTCATCCTCAATCCTAACGCCACCTACATCAGGAATATAAATGCCAGGTTCGATAGTTACAACGTTTTTTAATAAAAGTGGTACATCATTAATCTGGGAAATTTTTGGTTTCTCGTGAATTTCAAGACCAATTCCATGACCCAAAGAATGTCCAAAATACTCACCAAACCCCTTTTCAGTTATAAAATTTCTTGCAACAGAATCAAGTTCATTGCATTTTATCCCTTCCTTGACAGATTCAATTGCTTTCTTTTGGGCTTCCAAAACAGTATCATACATTTTAAATTGTTCTTTATCTGGATTTCCAAGAAAAACAGTTCTTGTCATATCTGAATGATAACCATTGTAAACGCATCCAAAATCTAAGAGAACAAATTCACCGTTTTTACATTTATTTCTGTTTGGTTTACCATGAGGCAATGCTGACCTTTTCCCACTCAATACTATTGGGTTAAAAGCATCTTTTTCTCCGCCATATTTTTTTATCCAATAGGATATTTCAGCGGATAATTCAATCTCTTCAATT
This sequence comes from uncultured bacterium, assembly GCA_964491835.1. Taxonomy (GTDB): domain Bacteria; phylum SM23-31; class SM23-31; order JAUVVT01; family JAUVVT01; genus CAZBIT01. The sequence goes on along the minus strand of CAZBIT010000175.1, from coordinate 264 downwards.
CCTGATTTCATTATTGAGATAATTTCAGCAAAAATTTTATCTCCAATCTCAACTGCCTTCTTTATATTTTCAATTTCTTCATCATCTTTAACACTGACCATTGCATCGATAATATCATATATTGGAATAAAATTCTCTTCGGGAATAAATTCTAATAATCTTTTATAATCATAGAAAGAAATTCTGTTTGCTTCAAAGCCAACTTTTCTATTCTTTATTAAATCTCTCTTTTTGAGTTCGTCAAATAAATATTCATTCGAGATT
>CAZBIT010000174.1:0-5742 GCA_964491835.1 uncultured bacterium | reverse complement strand
TTTTTATATACTTTCGTTATTCCAATACTTGAACCTAAATTTGCTGGTTTTACAAAAAGTGGGAAACCTATCCTCTTTTCGACTAAATTTAAGTTGTCTTTTTTATTTTTTTCCCAGTCCTTTCTTTTGATGGTTATAAAATTACAAACAGGAAGTCCATAATCTCTGAAAATTGTTTTCATTATTGATTTATCCATCCCGACAGCAGAAGCCATTACTCCTGCACCTATATATGGAATATCATAGATTTCAAGCAAACCTTGAATTGTCCCATCTTCACCAAATGTGCCGTGAAGAGCAGGTATAATTATATCAATAAAATTCTCTTTTTCATCATATTCATCAGCGCCCGGTAAACTTATTAATCTATTTTCATTAATAGAAGATTTTATTCTTTTTTCATTTTCTTTCGCTAATAATTTCAATTCCATTAATAATTTTAAAGAATCCTTCGGGTTCATCCATTTTCCTTCTTTTGAAATATATATTGGAATTACATCATATTTGTCTTTATTTAATCCATCTATAATTGAAGAAGCAGAAGCGCGTGAGACCTCATGTTCTCCAGATTTCCCACCAAATAACACTCCAACTTTGATCTTTTTCATTTCTATACCTAATTAAAATGAAAGGGAGGATATTCATTTATTGGAAGAGTACCCTCCCTAATAATTTTATGTACTTTTTCTATCTTTTTTTCTTAAAACGTTAAGATTTTTCTTGTTCGCCCATAAGATAAACAAAAGTTTTATATATATCGGGGTCAAAATGTCCCTCCATAGTCTTCATTATATACAAAGCTTTAAACGTATCAAGAGCAGGTTTATATGACCTTCTGGTTGTAATCGCATCAAATACATCAGCAATAGCGGCAATTTTTCCGAAATAACTAATATTCTTTAACCTAATCCCTTTGGGATAACCTTTACCGTTTGCCTTTTCATGATGTTCTAAAACCACTGAATATGAAGATTCTGGAATTTGATTTGTCTCTCTTAATATTTCTTCACCATAAACGGGATGTTTTTTCATCTCATTAAACTCGTCATTTGTAAGAGGACCATTCTTGTTCACTATACTTGAATTCACTTTGGTTTTTCCAACATCATGTAATATGGCACCCCAACCAAGAGAAAATAAATCATCTTCATCTTTTATTCCTAACCTATCGCCCAATGCCAAAGTAAATATACCTACATTTACAGAATGAGTATATGTATAATAGTCATAAGAAGTAATATTTAAAAGATAATGAAAGGACATCTTATCAGAAAGAATAAAATTCATTGTATTGGAAATAAGTTTTCCAGCACGCTTTATGTTCTCACTACTTTTTGGATTTTCCAAAACGTTAATAACAATTTCCTTTGAAGTTCCATAAACGAGTTCAGCTTTTTTATCTGACGATATAGATTTATCTTCAATTATTTTATCAATGTTTTTCTCAACATAGTTGAAGTACTTTTTTCTATCATTATTGAGAATTAGCAGTTCCTTAACATTGCTCTCTATTAACCTCTCTTTTTCCTTTGTTCCAAATGGAAGATTTGCTTCACGATAAAGAACCGCATCCCCATTTCTTTTTAAATAAACGTCAAAATCAATTACCGTCTCAAGTTGAAAACTTTCGATAGGAATTGAAATATATTTCGAAACCATTTTCCCCCCTAATTTAACTTTATAATTTATTAAAAAAATAAATATATGTCAAGAGTTTTTCAAAAAATTAATTTTAACAAAATTATTGACTTTTATTTTTTTATTAATTTAATTTAAAGTTAAATGATTTGATTAGTAATTCCACTATAGTATAAATACAAAATAAAAGTGTAATATATTTAATATAAAATGCCTAAAACAAAAGTCGTTGTGTTAAAAACTACCCCTTACACAGTTTTAGAAGATTATAAAAAACTTCTAAATTATGCTGATTATCAGCAATACATTTCAAAAAATCAAAAAACCGCTCTTAAAATTAATATAACATGGCACTATTTTTATCCGGCATGTTCCACAACTCCGTGGCAACTTGAAGGTGTTATAAAAACTATGCTTGACGATGGATATCCGCCAGAAAACATTTACGGATGTCATAACAGAACAGTAGTCGTGAGCGCAAAAAAGGGAGAAATAAATAATAAACATAAAAAAATTCTTGAAATGTATAAAATAAAAAATATTCACCTTTATGAAGGCGAAGAATGGATAAATTATGAGCCAAAAGGTAAAATTTTAGTTTTAGATAAAATATTTCCAAAAGGTATAAAAATTCCCAAAAGATTAATTGGTGATAACATTATTCACCTTCCAACAATGAAAACTCATGTTTTTACGACCATCACAGGAGCGATGAAAAATGCTTTTGGCGGACTATTACACGAGAAACGACACTGGACACACTCCGTAATTCACGAAACGCTTGTTGACCTTCTTACAATACAAAAGGAAATCCATTCTGGAATTTTTGCAGTCGTTGATGGAACATTTGCTGGCGACGGACCCGGACCAAGATGTATGCAACCATATATAAAAAATTATATCCTTGCGTCTAATGACCTTGTTGCCATTGATGCAGTTTCTGCAAAAATGATGGGATTTGACCCAATGTCAATTAAATTCATCCGCCTTGCTTATGAAAATGGTCTTGGTATTGGAGATTTAAAAGAAATTGAAATTGTTGGTGAAGATATTTCAAATGTGAACTTTAATTTTACTTGTAATTATAATACAAATACGTTTGCTTCCCGTGGTCAAAAACTAATTTACTGGGGTCCTCTTAAACCCCTCGAAAAAATTCTTTTAAGGTCTTTTATTACTCCCTGGTCTTATCTTGCCTCTATTGCTTATCATGACTGGTATTGGTATCCATTTGTTGGGAAAAAAAGATTGAAAAAAATTATGGATTCTGACTGGGGAAATCTTTGGGAAAAATACTAAAAAAATTTAAATTAATACACTAAACAAAGATTTATTGAAAATCAAATATTTCATTGATTACTTTATAATAAGTTTAAATTATGTCTATTTAATTTTATTCTAACTAAAAAATAAAATTTAATCAATAATGTCTTGAAACATATATTTTTTATTTTTATATTTAACCATCATAAAAATTAAAAAAATTTTATTTAAAACATAAAACTAACAAGGGAAAAAACAATGAAAGAATTAAGAGTTGGAATAATTGGCTGTGGCTTTATGGGTAAGGCACACAGCAACGCCTGGGACAGCGTCGCAAAGTTCTTCTCGCTTAAAGCAAATCCAATAATGCAGGTAGCATGCGATTCAAATATTTTAATTGGAAAAACCTGTCAAAAAAATTGGGGGTGGGCAAAGTTCGAGTCAAATTATAAGAAATTACTGAAAAGTGGAGAAATAGATGTCGTTGATATAACAACTCCCAACAATTCACACAAGGAGATTGCTCTTTTGGCTGCTGAAAATGGAGTTCATATCGCTTGCGAAAAACCTCTTGCTATGAATTCTGATGAAGCACGGGAGATGTTAAATGCAGTGAAAAAAGCAAAAGTCAAACATATGGTTTGGTTTATTTACAGAAGAGTGCCGGCAATTTCTCTTGCAAAACAGTTAATTAATGAAGGAAAGATTGGAAAAATTTACCACTTTAGAGCTTCTTATCTTCAGGACTGGATTATGGACCCTAATTTCCCATTGGTTTGGAGATTAAGGAAAGAAATAGGGGGTTCTGGAGCTCACGGAGACCTGAACGCTCATTTAATCGACCTTGCAAGATTTTTAGTCGGCGATTTTGATGAAGTTGTTGGACTGGACAAAACTTTTATTAAGAAAAGACCACTTTTACAGGCGGGAGTGGGACTATCTGGAAAAGGAACAAAATCGGTTGGAGAAGTAACAGTTGATGATGCAATGCTCTTCCTTGCAAAGTTTAAAAACGGAGTGATAGGAACTTTTGAGGCGACGAGATTTGCAGGTGGCAGGAGAAATAGAAACCAACTTGAAATTAACGGAAGTAAGGGGTCAATTGCCTTTCAATTCGAAAGGATGAATGAATTACAATATTTTTCACTCACCGAACCACAATACGTTCAAGGATTTAAAACAATTCTTGCAACGGAAGGAGTTCATCCATACGTAGGTGCATACTGGCCCCCAGGGCACATCATCGGTTATGAACACACGTTTATAAACGCTGCGAGCGATTTCGTAAACAGCGTTTCACAAAATAAAAAGATAGAACCCAATTTTGAAGATGGGCTTAAATGCCACCAGGTTATGGACGCAGTTCTATTATCCGCAAAGGAAAAATGTTGGATTAAAGTGGATGAAATGTAATGAATAGCAATATTATCATAACATAACACGAAATATTATTTTAACTGTTCTTGCCTATAAATTGTAGGGTGTTATGATTTTTTAGAAAATAATTGTGTATCTCTTCAATATATAACTTTTAGGAGGAATAAATTATGAAATTGGGAGTTTTAACAGCATTATTTGCAAAAATGTCCATTAACGACGTAATAAAATATGTCACAAAATTAGGTTTAGAAGCAGTAGAAATTGGAACAGGAAACTATCCTGGTTCACCGCACATTAACGTTTCTGAACTATTATCTAATACGCAAAAAATCAAAGAATACAAGAAAAAAATTTCTGACAACGGACTCGAAATAAGTGCATTGAGTTGTCATGGCAATCCTCTTCATCCTGATAAATCGTTTGCAGAAGCACACCATAAAGTTCACCGTAACACAGTAGTACTTGCAGAAAAATTGGGAGTAAAGACAGTAATAAATTTTTCTGGATGTCCGGGTGGGTCAGAAAATGATACCACTCCGAATTGGATTGTCTGCCCTTGGCCTGATGATTTTTCAAAAATCGTCAAATGGCAATGGGAAGAAAAAGTCATCCCATACTGGGAAAAAGAGGCAAAGTTTGCAAATGACCACGGTGTAAGAATTGCATTTGAAATGCACCCTGGATTTGTAGTTTACAATACCGAGACGCTTCTAAGGTTGAGAAAAGAATGCGGAAAAAACATAGGTGCAAACTTTGACCCAAGTCATCTATTCTGGCAGGGAATGGACCCAATTAACAGCCTTTTGAAACTGAAAGGTGCAGTTTTCCACGTTCACGCTAAGGATTGTAAAATTGATGCCGAAAATACAAAAGTTAATGGCGTTTTAGATACAAAACCCTATGGTGACGAAATAAACAGGTCATGGATATTCAGAACCGTTGGATATGGACACTCTGAATCATTCTGGCGTGATTTTGTAAGCACATTGCGACTCATCGGATATGATGGAGTATTGAGCATCGAGCATGAAGATAGCTTAATGAGTTCAAACGAAGGTTTCGAAAAAGCAGTATATTTCCTAAAAGAAATCATACTTATAGAAAAACCAGGCGCTATGTGGTGGGCTTAAAATTTATATCTAAAAACCCTCTCTTTTGAAGAGAGGATTTTTTAGTTATATTCTTTTATGTTTCAGATATTTTATTTTCATTTAAAATCATCTTTCATACGTAACTATTAATTTCCCAAAATCACTACGAATTTTCGATTTGGGAGATAAAAATGAAGCATAATTTAAAAATATACATCCTCTTATGTCTTATATTTCTATTTTTTTTCAATTGGATATATGCTAAAGGTAATAATGACAGCATAATTAATCCAAAATTGTTTGAAGACCGATGGAGTGCTTATTGGATTTGTTATCCTGAATCCCCATATCAAGATTATGGAGTTTATAA
>CAZBIT010000173.1:0-5768 GCA_964491835.1 uncultured bacterium | reverse complement strand
AGGATTCTTCCTGATACAGCGCTCTTAGTAATAATCGGGATTTTGTTTTTTCTCTGCGCATTTGTAGCTTTTTTAAAATACGATGTCAGATAAATATTTTTGTGTTAAATTTACATTTTAAGCATCCACTTCACTAAATATAGATTGAAAGAGGATAAATATGTTAGTTACAATTATTAGAAAAGAGATTCTGACTAATATAACCAGCCTCAGGTTCGTTTTGACTCTTCTACTCGTAACCGCTATTTTTGTTGTGAGCGGATTTGTTTTTGTAGATAAGCACAAGCAGGAGATTTCAGATTTTACCGTGGAATCAAACAAGAATCTGGCAGGTTTAAACGAATCTGCTAAGAATTTAAGCCGTGTTGCATCGTATATTCAAACCATTTATAAACAACCAAAGATAACGCAGGTTTTCTGTGAAGGATTTGAAAAAACACTCCCAAATACCTTTGAGATGAATGTTTTTTCAATACGGAATCCGAGAACTATCGGAAGAACCAATTTCTTGTTTCAAAGATTTGCTGATATTGACTGGGTATTTGTTATTTCAGTGATATTAAGTTTTGTTGCCCTATTACTGACCTTTGACAGTTTATCAGCAGAAAGGGAGAGAGGAACGCTTTCTTTGGTGATTTCCAATTCTCTTCCGAGAGATAAGGTAATATTGGGAAAATATGTAAGCGCAATTTTCACTTTGATGATTCCGCTTTTTTTCGGACTCTTGATAAACCTTATTATTATCAATATATCGGGATTTGTTATAAGCGGTGGACAGTGGCTGAAAATAACTGCATTTGTCGGCATATCTATCCTCTATCTTTCAATTTTTCTGCTTCTTGGAATACTTGTCTCGAGCAGGAGTGCAAAATCATCGAGCAGTATAGTGATGTTATTATTTATTTGGGTTATCTTAGTGATAGTGATACCTTCCTGTGGAAGAATTGTCTCTGAAAGGTTCATTAAAGTGCCTTCTCGACCAGAGGTGGAAAGAAAGATAGAAGAATCAACAAGCGAAATATGGAAAAACCGCGAAAGTTACGGCAAAAATGCAGGGAACTGGGGAGGAGACCTTAGCCCAGACAGGATAAATCCGCCTGCAAGGGCAAGATTGGTTAATGCAATTACCGATGCAAGAAATCTCATAAATGAGGAATATATCAATCAGATAATAGAACAGGTCAAGTTTGGGAGAAACGTCACAAAGATTTCACCTTCTGTCATTTATCAATCTGCATCTGAAGCGACAATCGGAACAGGTGTTTCAAGATTCGGTAATTTATATAGTCAATTGAAAATATATAAAGATATACTGAAAAGTTTTATAATAGATACGGATAAAAGAGATTCCGAAAGCCGGCATCTTTTAGCGGAAGGACATCCTATACTGCTTTCCCAGAAGCCAGTAGATTACAATTCTATTCCCAGGTTTTCTGAATTAGATATACCAATTAGGGGTGCCTTAAAAACAGCCCTCTGGGATATAGGTGCCTTAATTTTACTGAATCTAATGCTTTTTATGGCTGTTTACGTTTCATTTTTAAGGTGCGATGTGAGGCAGAAATGATAATTTAGAATTTGTAAGTTTGAGTTTTACTTGCATCGCAAATTTATTTGAATTATAATTGAGGAGTTAATAATAATGAAAAAATCATCTTTTTTACCATTAATTATTTTCATTTTTATATTTTCTGTTTTAATTTTCAATTCATTTTCAGTTTTAGGACAGCAAGTTAAGATTCTTACCTACGAAGATGCGATTAATATTGCCTTGAGGGAGAGTTATACCGTAAAATCATATCAGGAAAGAAAAACCGCAATGCAGCAGTCGTTTAATTATTATAAGGCGATGTTTAAACCGAGAATTGATTTCAGTATCTTCACACCGTCGTGGAGTGAAAATGTAATTGACGTGCAGAGGGCGGACAATTTGCCCGTCTATAATTCCTTTGGAAATATGAGATTTGGCAGTGATTTAAAGTTTACTTACACTATTCCTACCGGTGGGAATTTTGCCTTATCTTCACGATTTTATCGCGAAGATTTAAAGACTGTTCTTGCACTGCAAAATTTTCAACAATTGCAGAACAGACAGGCATATAGCAGTTTAAGTTTGAGTTTTGCACAACCAATATTTACCCGAAATACGCTTCAAGAAAATTTAAACGAGGCAAAATACCTGTATGACCGTTCGTCGAGTGAATTTACACGGAGGCAGATGGATATTATTTACCAGGTGACCGAAGGATTCTATTCAGTTTATCGGGCAACACGCGAAGTTGAAATTGCTCAAGAAAAATTGAAAAACTCTGAAGAGGCATTTCGGATAGCACAATTAAAGGGTGAGACAGGCAGGATTCCTGAAGGCGATGTATTAATTGCAGAAGTATCAGTTGCACAAAATAGAGCCACTCTTTCTGAAAGTAAAGGCAACTTGGAACGGGTAAAGGATACTTTCAAGCAATTAATCGGATTATCTCTGGATGAAGATATTCAAATAATTACAGACCTTATGTATGAGAGTTTTGAGATTGATTTAACTAAAGCAATAGAAGAAGCTCTGCGAAATCGTCTTGAGATATATGAATCACAACTGAATATTAATCTTCAGAAAATCAAGGTTGATAGGGCACAAAGAATCAGAGAATTCAGCGGAAATATTTCTGCCTACTATGACCTTACGGGAATCAGCACTTTACAAGGTGGGTCAACACGTTCACTGTTTGAATCGTCATTTGACAACTTTATCGAGCGACCACCCAATAGGGGTATTACGTTTACATTGTCATATCCAATTTTTGACTGGGGCAGAGGTTCCGCACGAGTCCAGCAGGAAATGGCTTCTTTAAAAGAATCCGAACTCTCTCTCGAAAACACAAACACAACTATCATTCGGGATGTGAGGGACATTGTGCGAAGCGTTGCAGAAGCGAAAAACAGATTGGAAATACATGAGAAAAATCAGCAAGTAGCCCAGCGAAGTTATGAAATAAGCCGTCTTCGTTTTGAAAACGGCGATATTACAAGTCAGGAACTCGGCGTTGAACAGGAACGGCTTGCTACTACACAGATAAATTATCTCAATGCGTTTATTTCGTATCAACTCGCTGTCGCAGATTTGAAAAGAAAAACGTTGTGGGATTTTCAAAATAACAGGAGTTATTTGAAATCTGATTATTTGCAGGAAAAGGAGTAACCGATGAAAAATTTATACTCAATCAAATTTATTATTACTATACTCTTTTTTATATCTTTCGTTATCTTTACAAACTCAATAACCGCCCAGGAAGACCAGGCATCTTTGTTATTGGATTTAAAGAAAGCCAGAGCAGCATACGAAATTGCCAAGCAGAAGTTGGAGAATGATAAAAAATTATATGACAACAAAGCCATTTCAGGGGACGAATTCAATAAATCCAAGAACGAGTTCCTCAGTCGTGAGGTGGATTATCAGAAACTGATTCTGAAAGTGATGGCACAGCAGTCATACATTATTATCGAAAAAGCGATTAAATATCAAACGCGAGGTGGAGAAAAGCGGGTAAAAGTAACACTTCGCAGTACTATGGAAGGCAACCAGGAATACCTTAATCAATTCCAGGAATACTTTGATGTTTTTACACCCGAAATGCGTTCCAGTAAGATTTATAATATATTCGTTTCATTAGGTAATTTAGAGCATAAGACCATCATCGGCACTCCTTACGAAATCAGAATCCCTGTGCTCGAACTTGGGAAAACAGCAGATGCCGATTTCGGGCTTCTACAGGATGTCGAAAGTTTACAGATTACGCTCAATTATAGTGGTAAAAAGGACGAGAAAAATATCTATCTCGAAAAGGATGCAAGTGCCAATATTGTATATGTTAGTTCAACGAAGTTTTCCCAGGAAACAGATTTAGGTTCAGAAGCAACGTTTGATTTAACACTGGAGCGATTTTCCGCTACTGACGATGTGTATAGATTGGCAGTATTTAATTTGCCACGTCAAATCAGTTATGACTTCATCGATTCAGAAACGAATGCCCGTCTTTCTCAAATTAAATTTTCTCAAGGGATTAACATTAAAAAGTTAGCATTAAAAACGTATCTTCCTGATAGACACGATGAGCAGATTATTATTGATAAACCAATTGTCTTTTATGCAATGGTATTATCACGAGAGCAGTATGAAAAATTAGGAGATATCAGCAATAAAAAATTCGACCAAAAAGAACTCGATTCAATTCAGGGAGGTAAGGTAAAATTAGAACTCATTCCCAAAGGTGTTGGACGAATTGAAGTTCGTGCGCTGAGTCTCTATCATGAGATTACTACTGGTGAAAATGTTGATATGGAAATTACTGTCCGAAACATTGGTACACGTCGTCTGGACAACATTAAAATATCGACGGATAATCCACTTCGCTGGCGTTCAACTGTCCAACCTGATTTAATAAAGTCGTTGGAACCAGAAAAAGAAGACATTGTCCATCTGGCAATTATTCCACCTTCGGATGTCGGTGTGGGTGCGCAGGAGGTTAAAATAAAAACCTCCGCACTGGCTGATAACCGACTTGTAGAGACAGAAGATAAGATAGTTCGCATTCTGGTGCAAGCGAAAACACAAATACTATGGACTGCCATTCTCGTTTTATTATTAGTTGGACTGGTTGTAGGGATTGTGATTTTCGGGATAAAGATAAGCAGAAGATAATATTATTTTAATTCAAAAAATATGTATCCAATAATTAATTAAGGAGGGTTATTATGCTGAAGGAAATTATAAAAAAAGAAATCTTAGAAAATATTAACAGCCCAAAGTTTGTTTTTACCTTCTTGCTCTGTGCGATTTTGATTTTGCTGTCGGTTTTTACGGGTGTAAACAGTTACAGGGCTGAACTGCGGGAGTATAATGCGGGGATTGCGCTGAATAAAAAGAACCTCGAGAGCCAGCCAAGTTATGGAGCACTTGCGGGGCTCGGGACAAAGATTGCCAAGCCACCGCAGGTTTTGAGTACGATAATCGTAGGAATTCAGGAAGCGGTCGGACGTCAGGCGACTGTTAACGTTGCCTATGACCCTTCACTTATCGGTTCGAAATACGATAGCAATCCCGTGTTTGCGATATTTGGTGAACTTGATTTGACACTGATTGTAAAAATTGTGCTCTCTCTGTTTGCGATTCTTTTCACCTATGATGCAATTGTCGGAGAGAAAGAACGCGGGACATTGAAATTAACTTTGTCAAACAGTGTTCCACGAGACCGATTAATTCTCGGTAAAGCAATTGGCAGTTTCATAAGTTTGATGCTCCCTTTGATTATTCCGCTTCTATTGGGGATAATCATATTAGTGATATATCCGGATATATCGCTTGCTAAAGAGGACTGGGTAAGGATAGGATTTATATTTTTGCTGTTTCTTCTTTATCTATCGGTCTTTTTTACACTGGGTCTTTTTGTTTCTTCAAGGACAAATCGTTCGTCGAGCAGTTTATTTATACTTCTGTTTATCTGGGTGACTTTTATAACAGTTATTCCAAAAGCGGCTGTTATGGTTGCCGGGCAGATAGAGCCAATTCCATCTATGTATGAAATCACGGCACAAAAAGATGCGTTTTTACAGGAGATTCAGGGTTCGGTTTCACAAAATGTTCAAAAATGGATGAAGGATAATCCGCGAGATACTAAAGAAGACCTGAAAATATATCAAGAAAAATTAAGGAAATTTTATGAGGACCTTCAGCAGGAACTTACGGGGAAGATAGATGAAAAAAATGCGGAAGT
>CAZBIT010000172.1:0-5813 GCA_964491835.1 uncultured bacterium | reverse complement strand
AATTTTAAATTTTTTATAATTTCTCTCTCAGATGGAAATATTTCACCAATAATAAACAGTTGCAATAATAATATTATCAAAATATTTTTCTTCATATAATACAATTACCATTTTATTTTAAAACAAACTGCGGGAATTATTTCATCCCTGTATTCAAATGGGACGATATTTACTATTTTTTCATTCCTGATTCTATCGTTATGTAATTTAACCCCCCAAATAGTGTCGATTAAACTGGCAATCCTGTTAACAAATATGATAGAGGTCATAGTTATTGACCTTTTCAAATATTTGTTACTCTGGTATCTTTTATCTTCATAATTGAGCCGTTTTTGAGAAAGTCCGTCCCACTCATTGCAATCATTCCAGCCACAAGCAAACTGGTCATATTTGCCAATCATTTCATAATATTGCTGGTCCTTTTCTTGTGGCAGTTCATGAGAAAGATTTACCGGGTCTCTTCCATTCACCTGTCTATAAATGTCTAAATATTGATAATACTTATCTTTGCTCCAATTTGCATCTGCAAATAGTTGAAATTCGTTTTCAATGTCTTCTCCCTTATTCTTACTCGTAAAATAAAATGACCAACCTGTTACTTCAACTCCTATGAAAAATAATCCCTTTATTACCGAGTCATTATATATCTCACCAACACCTGGAACCAAGCCAGAGAATAAAATGGCTTTCTTATATGATTTTAAACCGCTAACAATTTTCCCACTTTCATTAGATTCTTGTAATGTATTATTTTTTAAATATAAACTATTAAAACCAAATTTGAAATCTTTCAAATAATTATTATTTTTTGTTTTCTCATCAGCATTAAGAATATTATGAGAAATAAACAGACAAATTGAGAACGTTAAAATTAATATCTTTTTCATAAATCCCTCATAAATGTCTAATTTTATAATTTGTTTTTAACAATTGATGTTTCCACTCTTAAAAGATTATTGGGCGACCAAATAGGTCACCCCTACGAAGTTAAAATATATAAATAAATTATCTACAAATATTCAAACAACAACTGGAAATAGAATTTCCATTCTTTTCCCATAATTCCACTCAAAGTATTAAATCTATCGAACCCATAAGCAACATCAAATGCAATCTTTGTAGGATAACTGTAATACGAAAAGGCATCCATCCTAACTTGAAAATCGATACTTTTTTTGAAATCTTTTAATTCAAGTTTATTCCCATCCCAGTTATTGCCATAAAAGAACGAAACACTTCCATACATCTTATCAAAATATAATGGACCAAACTGAATGTCAATGTTTTTCAGTAATGGCGTTCTGTATGTAAATGAATTAAATAACATTTTATTTCCTTCAATAGTGTAATAAGAATAACCTTTCATTCCTAAAATTCCACCACCGAAAAAGTAAAAGAAACTATTAACCGATTTGTCGATTAATCCTCCTTGAAAGTTATAAGAAAAAGAATTTCTTTCAATTCCAAACGGGATTGTAATATATTCCTTCCAATCCAGAAAAAATGAATTATAATTATAATTATCATATACCTCAAAACTAAAACTTTTTTGAAAGTCAAAGTCCCTTAAAAATTTATTAAAATTAATGACATATTTGAATTGAATATCTCTACCACCGGATGGATTAATCTGGTCATCTAACATTGCCATTCTTCCACTGTAATTCCATTCAAAAGAAATCTGCCTGCCGATGAAATAATTATATCGAAAGATTGATAAAAATGGTTCACCATACTTCATTCTCCCGTTATATCTGCTGTAAATAAATGCGGTTCTAAAATTCTGTTTATCGTTAATTTTAATTTTCGCTCCAAAGTCCGCTTCAAATAAACTCAATTTTATTTTTAGAAGGGTTGGCAAGGTCAACATGGTATCGGATTCGGTTGTGTGTCTTGAAATTCCATATAGTTCTAAAAATAACGTCGGTTTTAATCTTTTATATTCCAAAATCGCCATAAGGTCATAATCAAAATCGGGATTTATACTTCCTGCTGCATAAAGATTATACTTATCGAGAATTTCGTTGGAAAAAGCAGTTATTCCTATTTTGGGTTTCCCATAGTCCATCATAAATCGCGGAACAATTGAAGTCATCGAATAGACGCTTTGATATTGATTTGAATTGAACGTCGGGATTTTAGAATCATCATAATTAACATCGGGGAGTTTTTCTGGATAATTAGAAATATATACTGAGTTTTCCTTTGAAATTGGATTTATGTCTTCCAATAATGCTATTTTATATCCATCGTTTAAGTATAATGAATATATCAACTGACCTTTTTCATTAACGGAAGGCATAAAGGCACCACCCAATACATTCGTAATTTGCTCGACGGTGGCACTCTCAATATTATAAGAATATATATTAAAAATTCCAGTTACGTCAGAACTGAAATAAATCTTTTTTCCGTCAGGAGAAAAAACGGGGTCTCTTGCATCTTCCTTACCATTCATCAAATACTTCATATTTTCGCCATTACTATCGACAATTGCGATGTTCCTTGAATCATTCCCTGATAAACAAAAAACGATTTTACTTCCATCAGGCGACCAGGATGATTGATAAATTTCCTCCCCATCAGTAAAGTTTGTTAGATATTTTATATCTTTTATATCAACATCTATTATAGCAAGATTATAATTTCCATCACTGCCGATTACAAAAGATAATCTTTTACCATCTGGAGCAAATGCGGGGTATCTTGCACGCATTCCTTCCGTTAATCTAATTTCTTTTTTATTTTCAAAGTCATAAATATAAATGTCATCATAATGAGAACCATTTTTCCATAGTTCAGTTTTTGAATACACAACCTTTTTTCCATCTTTACTCCAGGATAACGAAGAACTGACATTAGAAGTTAACAATCTCCGATTGCCTTTATTTAAAGAATTAATATATAATTTCGTTGCGGACAAATAATCGCTTTTTCCGTTTGATATATACACATAGTTCTCACTATCAGGAGACCAGGTCGGAAAAAGATTTGCAGAGCCCTCATTTTCTATTATTCTTCCAAACTTTTGGTTTTCTGAAATGATTTTTGTCTTTTCACTGTAATGGGACTGTATATAAATTTTCCAATCATTATAAAGTTGCTCTTGAGAAATACCGAGAACTTTTTTAACTGCATTATCGAAAGAAAAAGTAAAAAACGACCCCATTGATTTTGCAAGTTTACTCTGGGCATCTTCTCCATATTTATGAACAATGTATTTAACCAATGAATATCCCTGATTATAAGTTGATTCATTGCCTATGCTATTTTTCCCGAAAACGCCCATTTCATTTAGACTTAAAAGGTCATTATTTAAAGTCCTCATTCTAAGAATCATATCTCTGTGAGAATCCCAGTAATCATAACCAAACTTATCTGCACCAAACTGTGCCATTCCTTCCGCAAACCACATCGGAACAACCGTTCCTGCAAATGGATATGAAATCAATACGTTTGGAAAACCGTAAAGAACATCCTTTCTTTTTTCCTTTTCATATCCCAATCCTTGAGCAAAAAGAGCAGGAACCCTACGTGGCATTTTCCTCGCCTTTTGTATTGAAATTATGTGAGTAAACTCATGAGTTAACACGTCCCTGAGCCATTTATGTGTTCCCCGAAGAATAAAGTTCAATGGCGTTGCCCAGACCTCTATCTTATTGTCATAAAAATATGCCGCTCCTCCAGAATAATCATCCGTGTCCTTCACTATAATGTGAACCTTACTATCCGGCTCAAAGTTATATAATGAAGTAATCGGATTATAAATTTCTTCGGCAATTTTTGCCAATATTCTTGGCGTCCGCTCTAATCCTTGATGATAATACACGATAAAATGTTCCGTCTCTATTGTTTCCCATTTTAATTCAGGATGATTATAACCCTCAAACTGGGAATAGGATATGTTATAATTTATTATAAAAAATAAATATATGACAAAAATTTTTTTCATATTATAGTATTAACAGAACATAATGAAAAAATATAATAATTTTTGTTTATTGGCTTCTTCTTCGCTGGCGAAGGTGTTCTTTACCTTCGCCTACTCCTACTTCACATCACAATTTTTTTCAATATCTAAAATCCCTAATGGCGAGGTGAATCCCGCTTAAGCGGGACTTCGCCAAGCCAAGAAAATAGATTCCGAAACAAATTCGGAATGACTGGATTAGGTCTTACTTACATCCTAAAGACCAACACACAGCAAAAAAACATTTATTTTATGACTGCGATTTTAAAGAATGTATATTCTCTCTTACCATTTCCTGATGCCTCCAATTTTGCATTATAAACGCCACTTTCAATTCCATTAAGATTCCAGGTTACTTCATTATCAACCATCGGTTTTCCAGAAGTTTTAATTTCATCTATAACTTCACCTGTCAAATCATATATTTTTATAACGATTTCTGCAGGATATTGAACGATATAATGTATAGTCGTATAGTCACCTTCCGTTGGATTAGGATAATTATAAACTGATTTTTTTACGAGCAGTTCTTCCGATGGCTGTGGTGGTTGCGTAATTATATCTTTTAATTGTGCGGTATGCGTTATGTCTCCAAGATAACTCCCCCAATAAACATTATCTTTATTGTAAGTAGAAGGGAAATCCCATACATAAATATAATAATCATCACTAACTGCGGCTATTTCAATATCGCCATCGCCATCTAAATCCGATAAAAATGGAGTTGATTTTACATTTTCACCTATCGTTAAAGGAAAATTATCTACTATATCCCCTTGCGTATCAAAAGCA
This sequence comes from uncultured bacterium, assembly GCA_964491835.1. GTDB lineage: Bacteria > SM23-31 > SM23-31 > JAUVVT01 > JAUVVT01 > CAZBIT01. The sequence goes on along the minus strand of CAZBIT010000172.1, from coordinate 1,051 downwards.
GTAATCAGCCCATTTTGAGTCCCTGTAATAATTTCTGTCGCATTATCTCCATTTATATCACCAATAATCGTTTGAGTAATTCTTTCTGGTTGAGCATTTCCCCATTCAACTACAGTGGGAAAATTATTTAGTTGAGTTCCATTGTAATTAAACGTATGAAGACGTTTTAAACTTCTTATAACAATTTCACCGTATCCGTCACCATTAATATCCCCCAATGATGGAGGGGATAAAAATGGATAATCTTCTTTTATACGAAAATTTATTTCATTACTACCATCTGCATTACACACAAATACGTTTCCGGATGAATCAGCGATTATAACTTCATAACGTCCATCACGATTTAAATCACCGGATGCAGGTGAATAGGGATTGGTTAATAATTCATTTTTTGCCCAATTTATCTCACCATTTAAACTCAAATTAGAAATTTTACCATTTTTAGAAACAGCAATGATATTTTCTTTTCCTGAATTGTCTTTAACAAGACATAATCCTTTTATTGACGAACTGGCATCGAGCAATTTTTTTGATACTTGACCAGAACTATTTACAAAAACAATGTTACCATTAGCATCTCCCACAACAATTATATTTTCTTTTTGGGAAATTTGTGCTGAAATCATTTCCGACGTTGGTTTACTTCCAATGTTAACGTTAAAAAGCAAATCAGCCCTTCCATTCTGGTCATAATCAGTTGATTTCCATACGTGAAGATTACCACTATTGGAAATAACGGCGATTTCCATTTTCCCATCACCAGTAAAATCCACTCCTAACGGTGACAATGATACTGATTTACCAATTTCTGCAAACAATGGAATCTTCTTTTTTATTATTTCGCCTCTATAATCAAGGTATGAGGTGGAATCGTTATTTGGAATTACAGGCGTTCCATTTTCACCATTCCATGCAAGAACAATTCCATTTTGGGTAACTGCGATGATTTCCATTTTGCCATCTCCATCAATGTCCGATGAATAAGGTGATAATCCTTCAAACTTTCCACCGGTAAAGGAAGGAAATCCTTTATAATAAAAGTCCTTTT
>CAZBIT010000171.1:0-5828 GCA_964491835.1 uncultured bacterium | reverse complement strand
CGATAATGAAATTAAAAAGATAAAGTATAATTCAAAAGACGTTGAAATGGGAGACATTTTTGTTGCCATAAAAGGTTCACATTTTGATGGACATAATTTCATAGAAGATGCAATCAAAAAAGGTGCTTGTGCAGTTGTTCATCAAAACAATAAAACGTATTCCAACATCACAAATATCGTTGTCTCTGAGTCAAGAAAAGCACTTGCACAGTTATCAGACAGATTTTATAATTCTCCATCTAAAAACTTAAAATTGATTGGCATAACAGGAACTAATGGTAAAACAACTACGTCATATCTGATAAAAAGTATCATAGAAACTTCCGGTGAAAAAGTCGGATTATTAGGAACGATTTCATACAGAATTGAAAATGAATGTATCGATGCCTCTTTGACAACACCTGAATCTCTTGAAATGCACTCCTTCTTCAATAAAATAAACAAACTGAAAGCGAAGTACGCAGTTCTTGAAGTATCTTCACATTCCCTTAAACAGAATAGAACTTATGGATTAAAATTTCACTCCGCCGTCTTTACAAACATTTCAAGAGACCATCTCGATTATCATCAAAATATGGAAGATTACATTAACTCAAAATTGATGCTATTTGCTCAACTCGACGATAAAGGTTCTTTTGCCATAATTAACACCGATGACGTCGTTTCCGAAAGAATAATTAAAAATGTAAAAAGAAATTATTTTAATTACTCAATTACGAAGAAATCGGATATATACCCAATTAATTACGAAATAAATTTTAATGGAATAAGGTTAACTGCCAATACGCCAAAGGGAGAAATAAATATAAACTCAAAACTTATTGGTTCTTTCAATATTTATAACATTCTTGCTGCAATCGGGGTTGGAATAGGTTTAGATATAGATAGCGATGCAATTAAAAGGGGAATAGAACTTATTGAAAATGTTCCCGGAAGAGCAGAAAAATTAGAATTGGGACAAAAATATAACATCATAATTGATTATTCTCACACACCGGATTCGCTATTTAACATAATTTCAACGATGAAAAGAATAACGAAACGAAGAGTAATAGCGGTATTTGGATGTGGTGGAGACAGAGACAAAGGTAAAAGACCTATTATGGGAAGGATTGCCGAAGAAAATGCTGACATTACTATAATTACTTCTGACAATCCAAGAACTGAAGACCCAAATCAAATTATTAGTGATATTGTCCAGGGAATCAAAAAAAAAGAAAACATAATACAAATACCTGATAGAAAAAAAGCCATATTTAAGGCATTATCGATTGCTGAAGAAAGTGATAGCGTTTTAATACTTGGAAAAGGTCACGAGACCTATCAGATTATTGGTAATAAAAAAATACATTTTAACGATAAAGAAGTTGTAATCGAATTTTTTAAAAAAGAACGTAATTAATAATTTTTAAATAAAAATTTGGCACCGGATGTGGCTCCCAGGCTCAAAATAAAAAAAGGGGCACTGCGAAGCCACTCCGGTGAAAACCTATGATAATTCTCGATGAATTAAAGAAAATAAAAAATATCGAATTTCTATTTAAAGGCAATTTTCAAAACTTTCCAGAAATCTCTGGAATATCGATAGATTCAAGAACGATAAAAAATAATGAACTCTTTTTTGCTCTTAAAGGGGAAAAATTCGATGGTCATAGCTTTGTGGAAGATGTTTTGAATAAAGGTGCTTATGGGGCTGTTATTGAAAAAAATTATGCGAATAAAATATCTGAAAGATTTGAAGTATGTCGTCTCTTACTTGTGGATGATACATTAAAAACACTTCAGGAACTTGCTATGATACACAGAAAAAATTTTGAAATTCCCGTCATTGCAATAACGGGAACCAATGGTAAAACAACAACAAAGGAGATGACATACTCCGTTCTTTCTCAAAAATATAATGCACTCAAAAATTATGGTAATTTGAATAATCAAATTGGTGTGCCTTTAACACTTTTAAATATCAACAAAGACCATCAGATTGCAATAATAGAAATGGGCGCAAGTTGTTCTGGTGAAATTAAATTATTATGTGAACTTTCGATACCTGAATATGGAATAATTACAAACGTCAATAAGGCACACCTTCAATTTTTTGGCACAATCGAAAAGGTCGCAGAAGCAAAAGCAGAACTCTTGGAATCAATCGGTAAAAGAGGAATTGGAATTCTTAACGGTGATGATGCACTTTTAATGAAATATAAACACTATGCTGAAAAAGTTTTATTGTTTGGACTAAATGAAAAATTTGATACGTTCGCAAAAATTACAGATATAGACCAATATGGTTGCTGTCAATTCATATTAAACGACAAAATTACAATTAATTTGAAAATACCAGGAAATGTAAATATATATAATGCTCTCGCAGCATCTACGGTTGGATTGCTAATGGGTATATCTTATAATGAGATTAAAAATTCATTAGAAAATTTCAGTGCAGGGTATCAAAGGTTAGAAATAATTCAAAACAAAGGTATAACAATAATAAACGATTCATACAACGCAAATCCAGAATCTATGAAAATGGCAATTCAGGTTTTAAAAAACTTCAAGAAAGGTCAAAACATTAAAAGAATCGCTGTCCTGGGAGATATGCTTGAACTTGGTGATTTTAGCGAAGACGAACACAAAAAATTGGGAGAATTTATATTTAATTCTAAAATCGATGCCCTTTTCACTTTTGGAACTTATGCAGAATGTATTTCAAATCAAGCAAAATCTTTGGGGATGGAAAACTCGGAGCATTTCAAAACAAAAGAAAATATCACAGTAAAATTATATAATTTTACCTCTCCAAACGACGTAATACTTTTAAAGGGTTCAAGAGGCATGAAAATGGAAGAGGTATTAAAATTTATGAACGTTATAACAAATATGTAATTTTTAAATTATGTCGAAAAATTATGTAAAAGGAAAAAAAGTCAGCATATTAGGTGGCGGATTGAGTGGAATTTCTGTCTCTCTCCTTCTTCACAACAGAGGTGCCAATGTGTTTTTATCTGAAATTGAAAATACAAAAGAAAAACTAAATGAATTTAAAGTTTTTCAGGAAAAAAATATTGATTACGAACTGGGCAAACATTCACCAGAAAAAATTCTAAACGCAGATATGATTATCATTAGTCCAGGTCTATCATCTGATATTCCTATTGTAAAAGAAGCAATAAAACAAAATATACCGATTTACAGCGAAATTGAGGTAGCATCCTGGTTTTGTGATTCGCCAATTGTTGCAGTAACTGGGACAAATGGAAAATCAACTACCGTATCTCTATTAGGAGAAATGTTTTCTCGCCAGGGAATCGATAACGTTGTTGCTGGAAATATTGGCAAACCTTTTTCAAATGTAGCGGATGAAACAAAAAAAGAGGAAATCGTTATCCTGGAAATTAGCAGTTTTCAACTTGAAAGAATTTGTCATTTTCACCCTAAAGTTTCAATATTATTAAACGTAACATTCGACCATATGGATAGATACAGGAACTTTGATGAATACGTGAAAACAAAAATTAACATAACAAAAAATCAAACAAAGAATGATTTTTACATTTTTAATATCGATGATGAATACATTGAAAAATTCAGCAAAAATCTCAATGTATCCCTCATTCCAATCAGCATAAAGGAAAAATTTGAAACTGGTATTTATGTCGAAAATTCAAAGATTATATTTTCTAAGAATGATTTAAAAGAAGAAATTATTAATATAGATGAGATGTCACTTAAAGGTGAACATAACATATATAATTGTATGGCAGTAATTGGAGCGGTTAAGATATTTAGTGTCAAAAATGAAAAAATTTCAGAGACGCTTAAATCTTTCAAAGGACTTGAACACAGATTTGAATTCGTTGATTCAATAAATGGTGTAAACTTTATAAATGATTCAAAGGCAACAAACGTTGATTCTGTTTATTATGCGTTGAAATCTTTAAAAAACAATGTGATTCTTTTAGCTGGGGGGAGAGATAAAAAAGGAGATTTATCGCCCTTAAATCAACTTATTAAGGAAAAAGTGAAGACATTGGTTCTTCTTGGAGAAGCAGCACTAAGGATGCAAAAAGAATGGAATCATCTCCCCCCCACTATAATAATGGCGAACAGTTTTTATGATGCATTCAATAAAGCATGGTCATCCGCGGAAAAAGGAGATTGTATTTTACTTTCGCCTGCTTGTGCAAGTTTTGATATGTTCAAAAACTTTGAAGAAAGAGGGGAATGCTTCAAAGAACTTGTGAGAAAACTCAAAAAGAAGTATGAATAAAACTAATGTGGATTTTAAATTACTTGCGGTCGTGCTCTTTTTAATTATGATTGGAACTATAATGGTTTACAGTTCCAGTTCAATGTGGGGTTACGTGAGATATAACGATTCTCTATATTTCTTTAAAAGACATCTAATAAAGGTCATTATTGGATTGTGTCTTATGTTTGTGATAATGAAAGTTGATTATACTTTTTATAGACCTTTTTCAATTCCCCTCTTAATCGTTGGTTTGGCTCTTCTTTCTTATATAGTGATTTCTAATGATATTGATAAAATTAGAGGCGTTTCAAGATGGATTAAAATCTTTAATTTAAGTTTACAGCCCTCAGAATTTATGAAGTATGCACTTATTTTTTATATGGCAGATGCATTAGTACGAAAACAGGATAAACTTTCAAATCTTATAGAGGGATATATCCCCCTTGTCAGCATTCTTGGTGTTACAATAATTCTGATAATATGTGAGCCCAATCTTGGAACTGCCTCTATTATATTTATGATTATATTTACTTTATTTTTTGCAGGCAAAGTAAAAATAATCCACTTGATTGGAACTATTTTTGCCTGCATACCAGTCGGCTATATCATTATATTTAAATTTCTTTATAAGTATCAGTTTAAAAGAATATTAGCATATTTGAATCCAGATGCTGACCCACTTGGTATGGGTTACCAAATAAAACAATCATTAATAGGACTCGGGAACGGATGGATATGGGGTGTTGGGCTTGGTAATAGTAAACAAAAACTCCTGTTCCTCCCTGAACCTTACAAAGATTTTATTTTTTCAATTATCGGTGAAGAGTTTGGATTCATTGGAACCTGTTTTATCATAATTTTATTTCTTTATATATTATGGCGTGGATTAAAAATAGCTTCATCCGTTCCCGATTTATACGCTTCACTTCTTGCCACGGGAATTACTCTTTCTTTTGTAATATCCGGTTTAGTAAACATCGCTGTAGTTTGTAATCTTTTACCAACGACTGGTTTCCCACTCCCATTTTTAAGTTACGGTGGGAGTGCTCTTTTATTTTCTCTTATAGCTATGGGAGTTCTTTTAAACATTTCATCTAAATGTAAAACTTATAAAAATAAACTTGAAAATACCAATCAAATAAAGAATAAACAGAAATAAAATGTTTCTGGGAAAAGTAAAAAAAATTCATTTTGTTGGGATTGGCGGAATCGGAATGAGTGGAATTGCCGAATTGATGATAAACCTTGGATACAAAATATCTGGCTCTGACATTCACGAAACCGAAATAACTGACCGCCTTAAAAAATTAGGTGGAGTAATTCATAATAATCATAAGGCAGAGAATATCTCTGACGCAGATATGGTTGTTTATTCATCGGCAATTCCGAGGGACAATCCAGAATTAAAATCGGCACTTAAAAAAAATATACTCATAATATCAAGAGCCGAGATGCTCGGAGAAATAATGCGGATGAAATACAGCATAGCAATTGCTGGCACGCATGGTAAAACAACAACTACTTCAATGATTGGACTTGTTTTAACCTATGGAGGATTCGACCCCACATTGATAGTCGG
>CAZBIT010000170.1:0-5845 GCA_964491835.1 uncultured bacterium | reverse complement strand
ATAATGTAGAATCCATTTTAGTTATAGATATTAAACCTAATATTAAAGCAACACAAAAATTGTGGCCAAAAGCCAAAATTGTATCGGTTATGCCACCACCCAATGGTGATAAAGAAATTGATAATTGGTGTCTTGTATAGTTATAGAAATAAATATAACTTCGAATAGAAAAACGCATCTAAATTTTAACTTATTAACTAATAACATTGGAGGGCTATTATGAAGATAAGTGTAATTGGAGCCGGCAATGTCGGGGCAAATACTGCTCTACGCATTGCAGAAAAAGAACTTGCGAACGAGGTAATATTAGTTGACATATTAGAAGGGACGCCGCAAGGAAAAGCACTCGACCTCTGGGAATCCGCACCAATTGAATATTCAGATTCGAGGGTCATTGGAACAAATTCGTATAATGATACTGCCAATTCTGACGTTGTTGTTATTACTGCTGGTCTTGCAAGGGTTCCGGGTATGACGAGGGATGATTTAAGGGATAAGAATACTGAGATTGTCAAAGGTGTAACTAAAAATATCATCGGAAAGTCGCCAAACTGCATAATAATTGTGGTTTCTAATCCTTTAGATGTAATGACGTATGTTGCATATAAGGTCAGTGGGCTACCGTCAAATAAAGTGTTTGGTATGGCAGGTGTTCTTGATACGTCGAGGTTTCGCTCGTTTATTGCAATGGAACTCGATGTTTCGGTTGAAGACATAATTTCAATGGTTCTTGGGGGTCATGGCGATTCAATGGTTCCACTTCCGAGTTATACGTCTGTTGCTGGTATTCCACTCACTCAATTAATGGATAAACAGACAATCGATAAACTTGTTGACCGCACCAGAAAAGCAGGAACCGAAATCGTTAATTTATTGAAAACCGGAAGCGCTTATTATGCACCGTCTTCAGCAACTGTTCAAATGGTAGAATCGGTAGTTAAAGACAAAAAGCGAATCCTTCCCTGTGCGGTCTATGTGGATGGCGAGTATGGTTTAAAAGACCTTTATGTCGGATTACCAGCGAAGATTGGGAGAAACGGCGTTGAGAAAATAATCGAAATTGAACTTACAGATGAAGAAATGTCCGCTTTACACAAATCTGCAGAAGACGTTAAGTCAAATATTGTGAAATTAAAATTGTAAAAAATTAAATTTTATATCACTGCAATACATATATTTATTGATTATTATTTACCTAAAAATTGCGATAGAAAATAAATTATAATTGTAGAGACGTTGCATGCAACGTCTCTACTAATAATGAAATAATTCATAATATTATATCACTAAATTAATTCAGACAATATATTGTTTATTTATGATATCAAAAATCCTATCGAAATTTTTGGGTAATTAATTGAAAAATGTGTAATTATTTGCGGTTTCAGAGTTTTTTCATTGTATTCTTAATACACATTCAGTTGAGACCCTATTCTTATTTTCATCTGTGCCTATAATTTTTATCTTTCGCCAATAACCAGAAGGTTCATTGACGTCATTATTTTTTGTTCCAATGATAGTGGATGATGGTGGGATATAATTTGAATCAAATAGAGAAATAATCTCAGAATTACTGAAGTTATATGTTCTTGTTAGTAAACTGTCCTGATTATAGGTTTCGACTATAATTTGCTCTATATCAAAGCCAATTTTGTTTGTTTCATGGATTGTCCAGGTTTGAGTTGGTGAACTTGCAGAAATAGGATTTGGCGTTATTGTTAAAGTAAAAATTGATTTAGGGAGTGCAAACTTTTCTAATGGATTTTGTGGAAGTGGAATTTCAGTGTTTTGCTCACAACTAAATAAGAAAATTATTATAAAAAATAGCAAATTTTTTACTTTGTTCACATTCATCTCCCTTCCTAGAAATGGAATGCCAACCCTAAGCGAAAAGGATAACTGTTTTTCATTTCTTTTTTATTCCAGTAAAGATAACCACCTTCCGCATATACTCTTATTGCGGGAATTATGTAAGATATGCCAAGAATACCGTGAACGCCCCAGTATCCGCTAAGTGAATGTTCCGTTTCATCATATATCACATCATCTCTGTTATATCTATGCAATGTGATTGTCTCGTCTGTTGAATAATCGAAAGATGCGTAATCGGGACCAAATCCTCCATAGAAAATAAGCCCTCTATGATTTGGATTCTTTTGAGTAAAATCTTCTAACATTCCAAAGTTTCCAAAAAAAATGTTTAATGAAAAAGTGTTAATGATTGTTCTAATTTTAAATCGCCAGTTTTTCACATAACTCTCTGGAAGTGTAGAAGGGTCAAGGTCAAAAGGGAGTTTAGATGATAAATATCTGTTGTATCTTAAATTTCCATAATTAAGCCGAACAGAGAGAAATCTTGTAATGAATCTTTCTAAAGAAACGTTAACGCCTCCTTTAAATGGAAGTGATTTATCAATAATGACTCCATAAGTGTATATTTCATTTTCAAGATAATCCTCGAATTTATCTGAGACTCCTTTTGGAAAGTTTTCAAATCCACCAACAAATCCAATACTTATCGCATTTGACAGACCTATTTTACTTATATTGTTTTCATCTAATTTTATACTTTCTGTTATGGATTTTCTTTTTGAAGGTTCAATGATTTTATTTTTTGTTTGTAATGGAATTAAAACTTCAGTTTCTTCCTTTTTTGATGGAATTAAACTAATGTAATAACCGTCCTTGACTTTTATGTTTTCATTTGATTGATTGAAACTTAAAACCGATACGTCATCAAATGTTTGTATAACTTCTGCAATTCCCAAAAGTGCTAAGTCATTTTTTGTTTTTGATTTGTCTTTCCCTTTTATATGATGATAAATTTTAAATTTTAAACCTGTTTGAATTCCATTATTTGCACCTTTATCTATAATAAATGATTCGTTTAATGACTTAACTATATAACAACTGTATATTTGTGAATAAGAATATCTGGGTAAAATAAATAAAAATAATAGAATGTATATAATTCTTTTTTTCATTTGAATTACCAATAAATATAAAAATTATATAACATTTAAGTGATTATTTATAATATAAATCGGCAAATTGAAGAAAATACTTGAGAAAGGAAGCACTGCTTCTAGAAAAAGAGAAATATTCTATCTTAGATTAAGGACAAGAAGTTTCAATTCGGTCATATCTTCGATGGCATATTTAATACCTTCACGCCCTCTTCCAGAGTCCTTAACGCCTCCGTAAGGCATATGGTCAACCCTGAATGTCGGAACATCATTTATAATTACACCCCCTACTTCAATATTTTCAAAAGAATACCATATTCTTTTAATATCGTTAGTAAATATCCCTGCCTGAAGACCATATCTTGAGTTATTTACTTGTTTTACAGCATTATGAAAATCAGTATATTCTGAGATTGTAACAACAGGGGCAAATATTTCTTGTGAATAGACCTTCATATCTGGTGTAACATTGGTTATCACTGTTGGTTCAAAGATGGTTTCCTTTCTTTTTCCACCAATGAGAATTTTTGCTTTATTTTCGACTGCTTCATTAATCCAATCTTCGGTTTTCTTTAATGCATTTTCATCAATCATTGGTCCAACGATGGTTTCTTCGTTCATAGGGTCTCCACATTTTGTGTTTTTTACTTTTTCGAGGAAAATGTCTGTGAATTTTTTATATATATCATGATGAACGAATATTCTCTGCACAGAAATACACACCTGTCCAGCATATCCGAATCCTCCCACTATACATCTATCAGATGCAAATTCAATATCCGCATCGTTATGAATGATAACTCCAGCATTTCCTCCAAGTTCAAGAATAACCTTCTTTTTCCCTGCAAGTTTCATTAAATGAAATCCTACATCTGCACTTCCCGTGAATGTCAGAAGTTTTAATCGTGGGTCTTTAACTAAAATTTCCCCTATTTCTGTGTCTGAGGGAAGAACATTAATTGAGCCGGGGATTGCTCCTGAGTCCATAATTACTTCTGCAAGTTTTATTGCGGTTATCGAACACTGTGAAGAAGGTCTAAGAATTATGGTATTTCCACACGCAAGTGCGGGTGCTACTTTGTGGGCAACTAAATTAAGTGGAAAATTAAATGGTGTAATTCCAAGTACTGGTCCTATAGGAAATCTTCTGGTTATTCCTGCTCTATCTTGAGAAGTTTTTGTAATATCAAGTGATAAATACTCTCCGTTAATTCTTTTTGCCTCTTCCGATGCAATGGAAAATGTGCTTATTGCTCTTTCAACTTCGGTTCTTGATAATTTAATGGGTTTGCCATTTTCATAAGTTATTATCTCTGCAAATTCATCTTGTCTTTCTTTAATCTTTCTTGCAATATTCTCTAAGATTTCGGCTCTATTATGTGAAGACATTTTTTTTGTTTTGGCAAATGCTTCTTGGGAGCATTTTATTGCATCTTCGGCATCTCTAAGACCTGCACGATATACTATACCAACTGTTTTTCCATTATAAGGATTTTTAATTTTTTTTGTTTTTTCTGACTCACGCCATTCTCCCCCAACCAAAAATTTGTAATATTTCTCCATTCTTTATCCTTTTTTAATAACCTGAAAATTGCGATATAAAAAAATATTTAAATTTATTGTGTATGGATAACCCCAGGATTGTCCTTACTTCATAACAAATTTTATTCATATAATTTCTTAATTATCTTAACATTAATTATTCTATCGCAATTTTTAGGTAACTACAAATATTAGACTTAATATTCCCTTCTTCATACATTTAAAAGGATTTCAAGGTTACCAGAAAATGCCGCTTCAAGTGTTGGTTTCATAAGTCGTTCTATATCCCCTTTATCCACATTCATAGGAATTGGCATATTTTGCAGTTTCATTTTTAATTGAGGATTTTTAGCAGCAATGAGCATCCTTTTAATATGTTCTTCCGTTGCACCTATTTCTTTTAAAGACGTTGGATAACCTAATGATTTGGCAAATTCAATCATTCCATTTGCCACAATCAAACCCAATTCACTTCCTTTAACATTATCAAGATTTGCCTTAATATAGTTAGCATCCTTATATATATTACCTATAATTTTTAACTGTTTTTGAATTACCTCAGCAAACAGAACAGTATAATAAGGATTAAGTATAGAGCAAGCGCGACCATGACTGGTTAAATCAACAAGAGAGAAACTCCCCAAATGAGGACCACTTGTTCCACCAATCATAATAGCATATCCTCCAAGGTCTGTGCCAAGACCTAAAGCAACCCTTGCAAAAATATCTTTTGGATTTTCATTTATTTTAGGAAGCCCATTCACAACAAGCCAAACCGCAATTTGAGTAATCTCTTTCATCTTTTCATAATAAGTTTGTTCAGATGCTCCCATAAACACCTCCCAGCAGTGGGCAATACCATCCATCCCACCATCAAGAGTAAGTTCAAGGGGTGAATTAATCGTTACGCCATAATCAAAGATTGCTGCTTGTGGAACAATTGCATCGTCAACGATGAGTTTTTTTTGCCCAATCACTGGGTCCGTTATGTTGGAATATTTTGTTAGATGTGCAGCAGAGCTTGAAGCTGTCTGAATTGCTAAAACTGGAATTATTGGCTTTCCAGTTTTTCCTTTCATTTTTGTCACATTCCCCGTTCCGAAATATGGTTCAATTGTCGATGCTAAATTCTCTTCTATACCCAATACATCAATCAACTCAGAAGGCAAGTAACTGGACAAAATACTCCCTGCCTTTGCGGTATCAATAGTGCTACCTCCACCTATTGGAATAATCATATCCGATTTTGTTTTAGATAGCCAAAAAGCAATTCTATAAACATCTTCCCTTGGAGCATTTGGTTTTGCATCTAATATTTTTAAATATTCAATCCCATT
>CAZBIT010000169.1:0-5868 GCA_964491835.1 uncultured bacterium | reverse complement strand
TATTTCTATATTTCTCATAAGTAATATTTCCAGTAAAAGATATGTAAAACCCCTTTTCAATAATCTCTTTTGCAATCGCCTTATCACCTGAAAAACAATGCATCACTCCTTTTAATTTTCCACCAGTTTCTTCGTTCATTACCCTCATAATATCTTCAGTAGCAGAACGATTATGAATTATAACGGGAAAATCTTTTTCTTCTGCAAGATTTAAAAATCTTATAAATACTTTCTTCTGAATCTCCCTTGGGGAATAATTCCTAAAATAATCAAGCCCAATTTCTCCAATGGCAATCACCTTTTTCATATTAAGTAATTCCATTATTTTATCGAATTCATAATCGTTCATTTTTTCGCTATCGTGTGGATGAACACCAACAGAAGTAAAAACATTGTCATATTTTTCAGCGATTTCAATAGACCTAACGCTATCCTCGTAATTAGTCCCCACATTAATTATATATTTTATTCCATTTTTAAATGCACGCTCTATTACAAAATTTAGATCATTTCTGTATTGACTAAATTGAAGATGACAATGTGTGTCTATGAACATAATGTCATTTATAAATAATTATTAAACTAATAATTTATTATTTTTTTATCATTAATACAATATAAAATTTTCATATTTTAAATGATTTCCAATTCCCTTTTTTAAAATTTACAAATAACATAATATCAAAACCTAACAAATAAACAATAAAAGATAGCCAACTTCCACCAATACCATAATTTAAATATACACCTAAAATATATGAAAGAGGTATAAAAACAAACCAAACAAATGAAATTTCAGAGAATCCAACAAAAAAAGTTTTACCTGCACCTTCAAGTGAACTTGATAATATGATTCCAAAAGCATCAAAAAATTGAACTAATCCCAAGATTCTCAATACAATTACACCTTTTTCAATAATTTTTGAATCAGTTGTAAAAATACCAATTATCGATTGAGGGAAAATAATAAAAAAAATTCCAATAGTCCCCATAATGACAAACGAAATTTTAATAGATTCCCAAGCGTATTTTTCGGCAAGGTCGCCATTTCGAGAGCCAAGCATTTGCCCAATAAGCGTAGTAGTGGCAACACCAATGCCTACCGCAGGCATCCAGGATATCGAAGTTATATTAAGACAAATATTACTTGCTGCAAGTTCTATTGTCCCTATAATCCCAATAAATTTTAAAAATACCAAATAACCAGTTAGGACAAAAAAAAATTTTAGCGCATTTGGATACGATAATTTCAATAAAGCAGTAATTATACTTCTATTAAAATTAACATTTTTAAAATATAAATATTTTCTCAAATATTTTTTCCTCAAAGAAATCAAAATAATTATGATTGCTCCCAAATAAGTACTTAAAGTCGAAGCAAGAGCGGCACCTTTCACTTCCAATCTTGGAAAACCAAACTTACCAAATATCAGAATGTAGTTTAAAAATATGTTCATAATGTTTACAACGAGCATCACATACATTTGTATTCGGGTAATTCCAATTCCATTAAAAAAACCCGCAATGACAGAAATGATTGTGAAGGATAATATCTCAAAAACGCGTATTTTCGCATAAGAAATGCCTTTTTCAAACACAAGTGGGTCTTCCACAAAAAATCCAAAAACTCCATTACTTTTAAAAAAACATAATAAAATAAAAATAGAGGCAGAAATAACTGAAAATAAAATCACATTATTAAGAACGTTTCCACAATCTTCGTATTTTTTTTCTCCACATTTTCTTGAAACCATAATTTGAGTGCCTGTACCTAGAGAAAAAAATAAACTAATCATAATCCATACAGCAGTACCACCAAGCCCAACCGATGATATAGCAACTGCCCCAAGACTTCCTACCATAAGCGTGTCCATAAAAGTTAACAAAGTTCTCGAAACCATCCCTGCCATTATAGGATAAGAAAGATTCAAAATAACTTTTGCCAATTCACGATTAAATCTAATACCCATTTTCATTATACTTTAATAACCAAATTATTTATCAGAAATTTAAATTAAAATTTATTGTTAAAAAAACAACATATTTTATTAATTCAATTAACAAAAGTATCTAAACTTTTGAAAATAACTAACATTATAAGAGCAAATTGCCGATATTCTAAAAGAAAAGGTATCAATAAATTCATTAATATTTTAAATTTTTCTGAAACTTGTAAAGAAATTGAAAAGTATAAAGTTAGTGATGAAGATAAAATATTCATTTTTGATTTTTTGTTTGTTCATTATTCTATTTTTGGGCTGTATTTCATTTTCTCAACCAGAATATAAAAAAATTGATAAATCTTATAGAGAATACATTCAAGGAAACGACGAAAAATTTTTTGAAATTCTTGAAGCATTTAAAAGAGGCAATGAATATTCTGGAAAAGCGGCAATACTTCTTGGGAAAATGATGGATAAAAGAGCCACTCAATCTCTATGCGCAGAATTATTAAGAGATGGTCCGTATGCTCAAGAATCTCTCAATGCTCTTGGCTTGATATTAGACAAAAGGTCAGTCCCAATATTAGTAAGAGTAGTCAAGGAAAATAGACCTTATTCCCCAAAAACAGTTGAAATACTTGGAAATTTAAAAGACAACCGTGCGGTTCCAGCATTGATTCAAGTAATTAATGAAAGGAGGCCTTATTACTTAACCGCATTTTCTGCTTTGGGAAACATCGGAGATAAATCAGTTTTATCATATGCACTTGAGTTTTTGGAAAAACCCACCCCTGAAGAACCACAAGACGTTATGCTGAAAGTGATTCACAAGGGGAAAGACGACCCATCTTGGAAATATTCAAGAATTTTTAAATATTCTGGTAAAAACATTCCACCAAGGGTTAAAATCATGGATTATAATATAAATCCATTAGGAATTGTTTGGATTGGTTATCAACTTTTTGATAATGAACTTGACACTTTAAATATTATACCAGAAATCTCCCAAGACGGAGGAAACACCTGGTCACCCGCTACAATGGAAGGAATAACAACAAACATTACTTCCAAAAATTATGAAGGAGAACTATATTGGAGAACGGATAAAGATAATATCACATATTCTCCACAAACCAAATTAATTTTTAAGTTAACGCCAAAAGAGAAGTTTGCAAGTCGTCAAGAAGGTGTTTACGATATTATTCCTATAGATATTAATTACAATAAAATTGATATGGCAAATATTTCAGGAGAAGTCGGTGGAAATGTAACCTTTTCGGTTTACTATCCAGCGGAAACTCCTCAAACAGGTGAAATATTCAATTATTTATACTCAATAAACAGAGGTAAAAATTGGCTCCATGCAACTGCGCAAAGATTAACTAAAGGAACGGTGATTTCTCCAGATACAGAACAAGTAGTATGGAAATCTGAAGAAGACCTTTTAGGATTTGATTCAGAAAATGTATCATTTCTTGTATCTTTGTCAGGCGGTAAAGTTCTTGGAAAGTGGGATGCAACCAATCCATTTCACCTTGATAACAATAAACCCCCATCTTTAAACATATTTTCCATAAATGATGCCGAGTTCTTAGAAATTGAATATCAAATAACGGACAATGAGAAAGACACAATAGGGTTAATCCCTGAATTTTCAAGAGATGGAGGTGTATCTTGGGAAAGAGCAACCATTTCTGGCAATATCAATAAAATAACATCTGAAAATTATCATGGAATTTTAAAATGGTATTCTGACTTCGACATTCCTCAAATTAAAGAAATACCTTTAAGAATAAGACTCACTCCATACGATAATGATAATGGACCGATTACTGAAACAAGGGACTTTTTCCTTAAATCAAGTTACTATGCAAAACCAGTTTCTGGTCTTACTAAAAATGATATCTTTTTAACATATTACAACACTATTTCAGATTCCACAACTCCAGTTATACAATATTCAACTGATAACGGCAAAACTTGGAAAAACGCCACTGCAAAAAGTATATATAGCATTGGATATCAGGATAGATATACGAATGTAATTAACTGGGAAACTAAAGAAGATATTATATTCACTGATAATCGAATGAACGTGTTCACAAACGTTTTTAATCAAATTGGAGATCCCTCGGTAGTTCCCGAACTTTTGATTATATCCAGACAAAAAGATAGTCCTTCATATCTCGAAAAACGTAACGCAATTCAAGCAATTAAAATACTTGACCAAAAACCTAAATGGGTAATTGAAGGACTAATTAATTCATTATTGAATGAAAGTGCAATTATAAGAATTACAGCAGAGGACTATTTAAGAAGTATTGATGAACCAAGAGTAGTTAATGCACTACAAGCATACGATAACTATTGGACTGAAGTAAGAAGGACACAAATTGAAATATCTTCCTCGGAAACAGAATCAAAATATTACGCTCAAGAATTGGAAAATCTGAAAAAATATATACCCACACAATCAGAAATTTCCAATTTTCTAAAAAACCAATTGAAAGCCCGAGGTGTAAAAGAAGAAAGAGCGAACGAATTTTTATCTCAACTTCAATTGTTTAAGTTTGAAAAACAATTGAAAACTCAATTGCAAAGTGGACAAATTACACAAGAAGAATATAATAGTTTATTAAGAGAAGAAATTAAAAAACTTGAAGTTGAAATATTAAAAAAGTAATAACTTAATTTTAAAATTTTAAATTTAATACGTTTTGCATTCCTTTCAACACGCATATTTTCTTATTTTCTTTCGATTACAATCACCATATCATCAAGGATAACCTCATTTTCCCAGAAACTCAAATTTACCCTTCTAATTGTTCCATCTTTTGATTCAAACCATAACATTGTTGACCTGCCCACATTTTCAACTCCCTTTAAAGTGCCGTAACTCTCAGGAATTACCGCAAGACCCGCATCTCGAACGTTTGGACTGACTTTCATTTCTGACATCTTTTGATATTTTTGTTGTGCAGTGACTAAATTCGTATAAAAAAATACAACATAAAAATTAACCAATAATACAATAAATAAAAAGATGACAAATATTTTAAAAAATTTAGATGAATTCATAAATCCTCCAATATTTAAAAGACATCAAAGGGGATGATATTCATCCCCTTTGAATAAGAAACCGTAAAAACATATAAAAGTGAAATTAAAATGACAAAGATTCTTGTAATCTTCTGAATTTTTCGTAAATTTTTCCATCAGCATCCTTTTTCATAACTTCATTTCTTACACTCTCTCTATCTTTTTTTGAAATTTCTCCACCAACGTACTTAAAATTCTGTGAACCAAACTGACTTACGTGTTTGCAAATTGATTCGACTTTTTGTTCGGCAACTTCTGTAATATCAACTTTGTAATTTGACTCATACGTGCCAAAAAAGAAGAAATCCGTTACCGTATATGGTTGTAATCCTTCGTATATTCTTTGATGGGGGAAATAAAGATGATAAGCGGCGGCACGCGCTCCATCAAGGGATATAAAGGCAGACATTCTGTGGTCTGTTTTGTGCCACTGCATCCATTGTGTACCCGGGTCATAACTGAAAACCCCATCCGGACGATATTTTCTTATAAGTAAACATACCTTTTCACAGAGTTCTTTTTGTGGAACATACTCAAGCATTCCATCGTCATACCCAAGCCAAATCATATTCTCTTTTGGTATCCCAAGAACCTTCAATGATTCCTCATCCTCTTTTTTCCGTATTTGAGCAAGTCGTTCACTCGTCATTTCAAGGTCTCTTGAACCCTTATTGCCAGTTGTATATAAGACAACGTAAATTTTATTCCCATTTTTGGCAAGCACTGCAAGAGTTCCAGCCGACATCGTTTCGTCATCTGGATGTGGAGAAAAATACATTATTGTCTTGCCTTTCCAATCCTTTATATTCTCAGGATTTCTTACCTG
>CAZBIT010000168.1:0-5868 GCA_964491835.1 uncultured bacterium | reverse complement strand
AATGATTATTACCTTCATTTATACCATGAGATGATAGATGATAAATATTATCTTTTTTATGGTGGTGGCCCATCTCCACACCATCCACCAGGTGTTATTTCATCATTTTATTCGATTTGTCTTGCGACTTCTGACGATGGAATTACATACAAGCGATATAAAAATAAAGAAGGATACAACCAATTGTTCGAAGGGCCCGGTAATGACCGAGACCCAATGGTAATTAAAATAGGAGATACTTTTTATTGTTACTATTCCTGTACAGTAAATAATAGGTCTCGTGGTTTTATCGCTTGTCGGACCTCGAAAAACTTATATAATTGGTCTGACTATATTGTAGTTTCAGAAGGAGGAAGCGCAGGTAATGGACCATGGAGCGCTGAATGTCCCTTTGTGGTTTTTATCGATGGCTATTATTATCTTTTTCGCACTTCTTCATACATACCGCCAGTTACACATGTTTATCGATCAAAAGACCCTCTCTCATTTGGAATAAATGATGACTCTAAAAAAATAACTGTTATTGAGGCAGCTGCTCCAGAAATAATTAAAATTGATAACCAATATTATATCAGTACAGTAGCAGACTATCAAGGTATATGTGTTTCAAAATTATCCTGGAATCGTGAAAATTGAAAACGAATTCATATAAAGGTTATTTTCACTCAACGTAATATTTTATTTTTATTATATATCTTTAGAACATTTTTATACACTCTCTTAATTCTTACCACTTTTTGTGTAAAAATCGATTCTTTAATTGAAATAAAAAATAATTGTGTCTATTTGCGTCAGCAATGGTGTTAAATGGTGTCAATTGTGTCAATATAAAGTGTGAGAAATATGCAATTATGTTAAATATATTTTAATGATTTAAATTAATTTTTGTGGTCACCCGATACACCGGTTTTATATACGGCAACGGTAAGGTGAATCAAAGCCTCGATATACTTAAACAGGCGATTTCAGTGTTAACGAAAATGATTGCAAGATATAACTGTGGTGTAGATATTTCCAATTTTCAGTATATCTTTAGTTAATTATTTAATTACCAAAAATTGTGATATAACTAAAAAAGCCATAAAAAAAGTGTCTCTAACTTATTATTTTTTTAGTTTTATGACAGTTTTAAGGTAATTATTTTGCGTATTTTTCATCTTGCTCTGCTATTTTCTTTTTTATGAGCGGTTTTGCTTCAGCAATTATATCCTGGACAAACTCTGAATCAAGTCTCCATGTTCTTTTTTCAAAAGTCCTAGCAAACAATAATTTGAGAAAATGGTCAGAAAATTCATTAAAATAACTGCCGTATATATGATAAGAATCCGATTGGTCAACTATCCTGCCAAGTTTTATTTCTTCTCCTCTTAATTCAGATATTCTTTCCGCTAAATTTTTTGCAAGGTGAATAAATGCAAAGTCATTCATATATGCAGCTTTAAAAGCGTCTCTACTTCTGAACCTCATATTTAAATTAAGATAAGCCTGTCCTTTCTCATCTGAATACAATTCTGCCCCAGAACTGTATCTCATAATTCTTCCCCATAATGACTGCCAGCAGGCAGGATCATCTATTTCATTATCCTTCCATGGCTGCCATGTTATTATTTGTGCTCTTCGCGTTATTGGAACCTTTGCCAGTGCTCGCACTATTTCTTCAAATTGATTTATCGGTTCTTTGATTCCAGGCACTTTATAACCTGTCATTCTTTCATTATATGTATACTCCCATCTCGTGTCCTCTGGGTTATTTGGGTCTCTTATCCAATGGTTTTTTGAACCTTCAACAACTTCCTGACGGTATTCTTCCAAATCCTCAACTCCCCCGGGGAATGCAAGATGAATCATTGGTTCAGATAAAGGTTCTTCAATTACCATTGTCATGCTGGCGTCTCTGCTTGGTGGGTCTTCTTTTTTGTCGTATTGTGTTCTTAATAAAGTCCCATGTGCCCATAATGCAATAATCGAATTTTCCCATGCTTCTGGCAGACATTTGCCCTTTGCAAATAATACAGGGATATGCCCTCTTCCGCCAGGCATTATTATACCAATGTTACCTGTCTTCGTTTTTTCTTCTGTAAGTTTTAAAAACTCTCCTGATGGTTTATACTTGTCCTGTAAAACATAATCCATACTCCCACCTCACCAATTCATTTTTAAATAAAATATTTTCTAAGGATTTATAAAAGAAATGAATTTCCTTTTTCTTTATCTACTTCTTTTAAACTGATGTTCTCCAGAATTAATATCATCCAAAACTACAAATTTCTTCTCCATAATACCTTCTTTTGGCACGCCATCCATCACTACTGTAGAGTTGTCAATTCCAAGTTTTGGAATATATATTTTTGCTTTTGTATTGGTTGGAATTTGGACTTTCAGTAAAAACGAGTCATTTTCGGCTTTTTCAAATTGAACATGCAATGTTCCTCGTATAGTAGGGAGTTCAAGGATACCGCTTTTTAAAGTGCCAACTTGGGGTTTGATTTGAATTTTACTGAATCCCGGTTC
Organism: uncultured bacterium; assembly: GCA_964491835.1. GTDB lineage: Bacteria > SM23-31 > SM23-31 > JAUVVT01 > JAUVVT01 > CAZBIT01. The sequence goes on along the minus strand of CAZBIT010000168.1, from coordinate 3,357 downwards.
AATTGGCTGAACTCCCATAAGAAATCTCGGGATAATATTAGCAGGTGCAGCCCCCCATGCATGATTCCAGTCTTGATTGGGCTTGAAGCGGTTGTCCCATGCCTCAAGTGTAATGGTGGTGCCGACATCATAAATCATATGTGCCCATCCCCGTTCCGAGGTCGAAGTCAAAAGCGAAAGTGCATAATCATCCTCGTTTGCCTCGTAGAGCGATTCCAAAAGATACTGTGAACCATACACACTGCATGCCATACCTCTCGTTTTGATAAAATCTGCAATTTTTTGCTCGTGCTCTTCGGGTACTACCCCAAAGGCAAGTGGAAACATATTTGCATGCAAAGATGTATGAACGCTTCCTTCACCATCTACATAAATTCCACGTTTTGTATCAAACAATTTTTCATTGATAGATTTTTTCACCAATTCCGATCTCTCAAGGAAATAGTTGTAATCTTCTGTTTTGTTCAGTGCCTTTGCAATCCGACTCATAAGCACAAGGGCTTTATAATGGAATGCATTCACAACCGTATTTATCGGCTTAAATTCAAATCCATCTGTTTCACCATAACCACCTTTCAGACCCAATATGTCCCCATGAGGCCAGTCAACAATGTCTTTAAGTTCTCCTGCAAAATGAATCGACTTTAGTACCTCATCCGTGACTCTGCCAGTCTGAACGCTGATGAGACCATCTTCACGCTCAAGCGACAGAAATGTCTTTGCCTTTAAATCTTCATAATATTTTTCTATTGATTCTGTATTTCCCGTATACTGATAATCAGCCCATGCCATTAATATTGAATGTAAAATCCATTCCGTAGGCCATGTGGGATGGGCAATCAAATACTCATAGGTGTATCGTGCCATTGTAAACTCTCTATCAACCGAGTAATGCCCCAATTGATTGATATATGCATCCGCTTCATAAGGAATTCTTTCCCTGTCACCATCAACATACACCCCGCAAAAACTCGTAGCCTTTATGCTGTATTTACAAAGTTCCCAGACATCGTTTAGCACCTTATCGGAAGATGTAAAATTTGAAGCATCATAATTAAAGGGATAATTGACCGCCACCTGTGTGATATTTGATTCTTCTAATTCACTCGGGCAGTTTATAATTTCACAGTAACGAAACGGCATAACCTCGCCGGTTTCTTCAGGCATTTTGATTGCTCTTTCACTTGTGTTTTGCTCATCAGGAGTAATAGGAACGACGTATGTATGAGTTCCCTTTTGGAGAGATAATACCATTTTACGATAACGCCTTGAACCGCCCGGATTTCGATTAATGGAGTTTTTCCCGGCAGGAACTTCCCCAAGATGAACCTCTACCTCCCAATTGTTTGAAGCACTTGTGAGGGTAAGTTTAACCGTACCGAAAGCAGCCCTCCCAAAATCAATAAAATAATGACCCTTTCCTTTCTTCACAATTCGCACTTGCTTATTTTCATTCTTTTCAAGCGGATAATGGGCAGTGCTGTATTCCTTGTCTATGGTTCCTGTGCGAAAATGCTGAGGAGAAGAATAAGGACTGACTTCATTGTTTTTATTCCAGGTTCTGATTTTCCAGAAATAAGAAGTATTCGACAGCAGCGGTTTACCTTTATACTTCACATTTATGGATTGGGTGGATTTGATCTTTCCAGTATCCCATATATCACCTCTATCATCGTTCAGGTTTTCCATATTGGAAGCAAGAAGAATCTGGTATGCTGACTGGAAATCATCTTTGAGAGCAGAATTCACAATCCAGCAAAATTCAGGACTGGCATCGGTAATAACCGTTCTTTCTGGATATTCCATAAGTTCGCACATCAGTCCAGTCGGTGGCAATGTTTCACTTTTCTCTGTCATCCTATCTTTGGTAGTACATGAAATAATGCCCATTAGAATTATTACAATTGTAAATCTTGATATTCCCATAATATTCTCTTTCTTTTCTATAACATCTAAATTAAAAACAAAATATATCACTACATTAATTTATTCACAGAATTGTCATTCCGCTAAAAACCTTGAAACCTTCCAATTAATAATTAATTGAATTATTCTATGAATTTATGAAAATACTGAATAGTTCCCAGATGCAGAGTGAGGGTAACGGGCAGCTGTTTCTGTTTTTCCAGCGATTCCAGTGTGAATACGGCTTTGAAGGAGAGTTTTTCATTATTTGCCTCCGTAGGCAGTTGGATTTCAGGTCCGGTGATAGTTATTTCTACTTTATCCTCAATCATTATTTCAAATGGTTTATCAGGCACAATCTTTCTCTTAACTTCTCCATTCAAACTAACAGTCAACTCAGCATTTTTAGGCAAAAGTTTTGGCCAACCCTTAAGTTCAAGTGCGGTAGCGATTATTGTCCCTTTAGGACTCTTAACTGAGATAGGCACACCGACGGTCTCCGGATATAAACCAATATCAATTTTAAAATCATTCTCCATTGTTCCATCAGGTTTTATATAAACGTGCGATGTCCTGATAAGTTCATTTTTTTTATTGAAAAGATTAGTTGACCAGATAGGAAACTGCCTCGGGAACAAATAACCAATATCCCGTGGTTCTGGATTTGGATTAAAATCATCAAGTAATATAGAAGAGTGTGCCCCAAGTCTATAACCACGAGTCCGACTCATATCAGTCCAGAAGTTTCCTTTCTTTTCATTCCAGTCAAGCCACTCTGCCATACCGCAGTTGTAACCCCACTGGGCAATAATTGGAAGATTGTACCGTATTCCAACCTGAGCGGTAGCATCAGGAATAACCAAATTAGCATTAAACCTCCGTTCCGAACTCCCCCGTTCAGAAAGAAGAGGGACAAGTCCTTTGCCTTCTAAATCCATTACCGCATTAAAAACATCCTGATAACGTCTTAGAATATCCACAAATCTTGAATCACCAGTGCGTTGAACTGCAATAACTAACCAATCCATGTGTGTGCGGATATATGAATTATCATAGTGAATGCCTGCTCCCTTGAACCTGTCTCCCTCTGCTAAGATAGGGAAATCCCCTGAAAATCTGCCCTGAGCGTCTAAAATCTCCTCCATCACATCATTGAACTTTGAAAGTAACTCTTTTTTCTTTTCATTGTCAGGGAATATGTCGGCAACCATACGCATACTGATTGCATATCCCAATACCCGATTAGCACCTGTTATGAGTGTATTTCCGCCAATGATGTCGTCGCGATATTTTGATGGAGTAGTTATCCCCGCTCTGGACAATGCAGCACGGTAAAACATTCTCTGGTAAAATTTCCGACGGGTCATAGTATCAGTCCCAACAGTAATCTTTTCATCCAATTGAGGCGCTTTTGCTTTTTCCAGAGCGAGATATCCTGTTAGAAGTCCATAT
>CAZBIT010000167.1:0-5897 GCA_964491835.1 uncultured bacterium | reverse complement strand
TGGCTATATTGTATCCCTTTAGAATAAATTAGACATTTCTCAGTTCGTAATTGAATACATTCATTTAACACCATAAGTGGCAAGAATTGGTAAGGTTGATGTGATGTAAACTAAAAATTATTTTAAATTATTATGCTTCAAAATTAAATTTACAATGAATAATATTTTGTTCTTCGTACAGATGTAAAAAAATTTAGGAACACCATACTTATTTGTTTTTATTTTTTAATTTTCTTCCTGATTTTTCTGGTAAAAGTATGTGTCCAATACTCTCTCCAATCGTGCTATTCAAAAATGTATAATTTCTCAACCAAATTGTCAAGAAATAAATATTATGTCCCCGAATTTGTAACAGATTACTTCAAAGGAATTGGTTGTGGCTCTCTTGGGGCTGAAACACGACTGAATTTCAAAGCTTTCTTACCTCTCTATATTAAATATACTATGTCTCCTTATTTTCCTACTGACTATTCTTTCAGATATATGCAGGAAAAAATTATCAAAAAGGAAGACCTTGCAAATTCAGATAAGGATAATGAGAGAGATATTGCGAAATATTTAAGCAACATCTATGCAATGGAGAAACTCATTAAAATTGAAGTTGACCTTTCTTGTTTAAGGGGAAGGATTGAACAAAGATCACTTACAATTGAAGTAATTGGAATGAAAATCGGTGACTATATTCTTGTATCGTATCCTAACGAGTTATTCGCCCAAATAGGTTTAAATATTAAGAAAAATTCACAAACAAAAATACTTATATTGCTGGAAATTCAAATGGTTCTGTTGGATACTCCCCCACTGCCGATGCTTATGAAGGTGGTTCCTATGAAGTTACTCTTACGAAATTAGCCCCCCAGTGGCAGAAGATTTATGGAGATAAGGCTATTGAAATTATAAATAAACTAATTAGTGAATAAATATTTTTGTTGCTACATATCATATTTTTTAATAAATTTTTTCAATGTTACACTAAACTAAATTACCATAAATGAAAATCACAAATATTGAGAGTTATATTCTTGTTTCGCCTGATTTAAAACAGGATGCCACGTCATCATCACAGGACGATATTATAGTTCTCGTTCATACTGATGAAGGCATTACTGGAATAGGAGAAACAGATACGGGTCCGTGGATTGCAAAAGCAGCTATTGACTCACCCGGCAGCCATACAATGGCATTAGGTATGAAAGACTTACTTATTGGTCAGGATCCTTTTGATACTTCTGCAATCTGGGAAAAGCTTTATACATATACCTGTATGAGTGGAAGACGTGGCGCAGTTATATGTGCTATTGGTGCTATAGATATGGCATTGTGGGACATAAAAGGTAAATCTTTGGGAATGCCTGTTTATAAGCTTCTTGGTGGAGCACAAAAGGACTATATTATTCCTTATGCATCTCTTCAGCCAAGTGGTTCTACGGTTCGTGAATACAGAGATTCATTAGTTAACTGGGCGGTAAGAGCAAAAAAATATGGATATACTGCTGCAAAACTTGAATGTACGTTATCCGGTCCATATAATCACAGTGGGCTTCATGGAACTGATGAAGAGATGACAGAAATAATTACAGCATGCAGGGAAGCAGTGGGAAAAGACTTTATACTAATGGTAGACGTTCAATATTTATGGCGTGATGCTAAAAGTGCTTTACGCACAATCCGAAACTGGGAAAAATTAGACCTATTCTTTTTAGAAACGCCTCTTTTAGTTGATAATCTTGAGGGCTACTCGTTTTTATCAAAGGAAGCTCCGATGAGGATTGCAGCAGGAGAATGGCTCAATACAAGGTTTGAATTTATTGAACTAATGGATAAAGGTTTAATTGACGTAGTTCAGCCTGACATAGGTAGAGTTGGTGGATTCACTGAAGCAATGCGTGTTTGTCATCTTGCCCAGGACCGTGGCAGACTTGTGGTCCCACACTGCTGGAAAACAGGTATAGGAATTGCCGCTTCGGCTCATATGGCTTTTGCAATTCCTCATTGTCCTTTCATAGAATTTCTCCCTTCAGAAATGTGTGATTCTGCTTTACGTCGAGAACTTGTCGTGGATGAACTGGAATTTATGAATGGGAAGATAATGTTACCCAAAAAACCAGGCCTTGGAATCGAACTTAATTCAGAAGCCGTTGAAAAATTCAAAGTGTAATATTAATAGATAGATTTTATATTCTTAATATTTCTGGAGGTTTTTGATATGATTATTTTTTGTGTGTTGGTTTCAGGATTAAATAATTTTTGAGAGATAATTATTTTAATGTTATATAGATATTAAATTGGAGGTTTTTATGAAGAGGCGCACATTCATAGGCAGGGCGCTGGCAGGAACGACGCTGTTAGGTGGTACTATGAGCGTATCGGGAGCGACGAATGCTTATGCACAATTAAACCAGGACGATTTTGACTACCGACTCAATATAACCGACAATGTGGTGATTGAACGTGACGCACCCGGTCAGCCCCACAAGGGAAAGGTATTGCTACATGTTATGGCCCATAACGACGACCATTCGGGCACAGGAACGGCTATTAAACTAATCAGGGAAGGGTACACAGGGTATTATGTCCGTTTTACAAATGAAGATAAGAGCGGTGCGGGTTCAGTTGGCGAGGGGTGCGTTCTTTTAGAGGAGGATACAAAAAACATTGCCAAAGCGATAGGTCATAAAAAGGCTTTCGACCTTGCATACCGCAAACATAGTACTGATGATATGTTGATAGGGGATTTGATACATCGATTGATTTTTTTGTATCGAGTTCTTCAAGTCGATACGATTATCACATTTGACCCTTGGAGTCATTACGAGGAAAATCCAGACCACTATTTTCTGGGCAGGGCAGTGGAAGCATCCCGTTGGTATGCTGGCAGGAATAAGGACTATCCGGAGCACTTCAAGGCCGGGATAAAGACCAAAGAACCGAAGGAATGCTATTATTTTAGCCGAGGGCCGAATTTTTCGCAATGGAATTTTACACGTTTCAATCGAATAGTGGATATTGGTTCTGTAATTGAACAAAAGATTGAAGCGCAGATTGCCGGTAGATGGTGGGGAGGTCCGGCTGGTATGGAACCCGAAGAGCGCAGAAAGCAATCCCTTGCAAGAGGAGAAAGAAATGAAATGCTAAATCGTTTCGGAATCAAATATGGTGAGATTTTCAACTACAGGAGTTTCTGAGAAGAGCATAAACTTTCATTTAAAGGAGTTATTTTAGGAGGAAGAGCAATGGAAAAAAGAGAAGGATTTCAGTATGCAGGAAGCACATTTCCTGGCGGGAGTGCCAGAATAGCCGTATCAGGAAGTGAGATGGCACTGCGATCTCAGGAGGTCTCGATTGAACAGGATGTTCCGGAGAAACCTCACAGGAACAAGGCGTTTGCGGCGGTTCACGCAAACCTGAAAGATATCCCTTATTACGCAGGTGGGACGTGTGCCAAGTTCATCAACGAGGGATATACGGGGTATATCATACGGACGAGCAATGATGAGCAGTCCGGCGAAGGTTCTTCATTTCAGAATATATTGTCAAACGAGCAGGAACATGTGAAGATGGCTCGTGTAATTGGATTTGCAGATATTTTCGACTTATATTATTGTAATCACCGTATGGATAATGATTCGATAATGGAGATTCGGGGGCGGTTGATTTTTCTTTTTCGTCTGCTAAAGATTGACACAGTGATTACCTATATTCCGTTTGGATTCGATGAGGAAAATCCCGACCAATGGGTAACAGGACGTGCGGTTGCACAGGCATGCTTGATGGCTGGTTTAAAAAATCACTATCCGGAACAGTTTGAAGTGGTTCAACCGTATACTGTTAAGGAGCGATATTACGCTGTAGGAATTGGACAGTCGTTTAACCGTATAGTTGACATCAGTTCGACAGTCGAAAAGAAGATTGACGCTATCGTAGAGTGCAAATCTCAGGGCGGGGGCAACAGGGGTTCATTGCTGAGAGGACGTTTGAGCGGTGAGGGAAAGCGGCTTCCGATACTCGGCAGTGATGACCGCACCGCCAATCGCGAGTATGTGAGGAATTTTCTCCTGACGCCTTACAAGCGTCTGGGAGAGCAGTTCAACCTTTCTTATGCGGAGTGTTTCAATTACATTGACCAGAGAACATCTGAAGAAGATAAGTTAGTCGAAGAATACATAAAAAAGAACGCTGTGAAATTGTAACATTAATTGGGTGGAGATAATGGAGAGTTCAGGTATTATACCGAAAGCACCGAAAGGATTAATGGCTCTTGCATTAGTGGGTCCCGGGCTCGTCTGGAGTGTTGAATTTATTGGGAATGGCGAAGTGATTCTCGCCACACGAGCAGGAGCGATTCTCGGATATGCGGTGCTATGGGCTCCGATTGTCGGCATCATATTGAAAGCGTGTATCGGAATGGCAGGAGCGCGATATACTGTTTGTACCGGCGAGGGTATGATGGATATGTTCAGCAGAATGCCCGGAAAGAGGAATTGGGCAGTATGGATTGTGATAGTAAGTATGTTTTTTGTGGGATCAATGGCTGCGGGAAGTGCAGTTACTGTGGCGAGTATATTTGCACATTCCCTAATCCCTTTAAGTCCGTTTCTATGGGGGTGGATTATTTCTTTTTTCGTAGTAGCGGTAGTATGGTCGGGTACGTTTGATATTATCAAGTACGTTATGAGTACATTCATTTTTATCATTATATTTGGAGTAATGTATGTTACAGTCAAGGGATTCCCGGGTTTTGCTGAAATTAGTAAAGGAATATTTGGATTATCAGTGCCGGTCATTCCTCAATGGGCAGTAGGATTGGAGGATGTCTCATTGTATCCGTGGAGGGAAGTAATTCCTCTTGTTGGTTGGGCTGCGGGTGGATTTGCAAGTCAGGTCTGGTACACTTACTGGATAATCGGAGCGGGTTATGGAATGACGCTCGGGAGAGGATATGGGAAATCATGCGATGGGGATACGCTGAAATCAATGACTCAAAAAACGGCAGAACGAATAAAGGGTTGGTGCAGGGTAGTGTATCTTGATGCATCCATCGCCACAATTATCGGACTCGTCGTTACGTCGTGTTTTCTAATCGCTGGTGCAGTTGTTCTTAGACCCGAACACATAGCACCTGCTGGCACCGCCCTTGCCCTTGAACTTTCACATATATTTGGAAAGACCTGGGGAAAAACAGGAGCCGTGTTATTCCTTATCGTAGGGTGGGCGGCTCTGACGAACACGACGATTGGTCATTTTGCCGGCTGGCCAAGACTTTTTGCGGACGGATTGAGGATTTGTATTCCGGCGTTTAATAAAAAATTTCAGTGGTCGACACAATTCAAAATAATACTCACCATATTCTTTTTCACAAACATCGTCGTCGTATTTACACTTGGCATTAATCCTGTTTTACTCGTAAAACTCAGTGCTGTACTTGAAGGGCTTCTGTTTACACCGCTCCAAGCTTTATTGGTTTTAATAGGTTTGTTTTGGGTTTTACCTAAACTCCTGTCCCGTGAAGCCTGGAAAGTGTTGAAACCCCATTGGTTTTTTATTATCGGGCTGATTATTGCTGCAGTTGTGTTCAGCATTTTTTGCTGGTTTCAACTTGCTTCATAGCAACAAAGGCATAAGAATAATATGTTAACATTTTTCAGGAGTGAAGATTATGAAAAAGAAGTTAATTGCTATATCGCTTGTTATTGGACTCATTACTGGAGTTTTTGTTTTTCCAGCGGCCACAGAATCCCAAGGATCAATGAGCATTGCAGGGACATGGATAGGGTATGACCAGACGAATTGGTCGGTTACACTGATTTTCAAAAAGGATATGACTCTGAGAGTGATTTTGCGTGAATTTACCTGGGATACACCGTACAAGATCGACTATTCAAAAGACCCGATATCGA
>CAZBIT010000166.1:0-5905 GCA_964491835.1 uncultured bacterium | reverse complement strand
GATTTTTTATAATTCATCAATAAAAGAAAAAACAGAATTAATGTCATTCCTGTGCAAACGGGAATCTATATAATTAACTTAATTAATAAATACTTATGGATTCCTGCTTTTCCGCCAGAGGCAGATCAACCTCAGGTTGATGCAAGAATGACATTTTCTTTTTTTACACTTATTTGAAGTTAATAAAATTTACCAAAATTCTATAAATTAAATAGACTTATAAAGATACTATTCTCGTTTATAAGGAAGCCCGATTGAAGAAGGGGGAACTGCTTTTCCAATAAATCCCACTATAACAAGGATTGTTAAAACATATGGCAGTATTTGTATAAATTGAACTGGAATCCCAACAACTCCCTGTAATCTCATCTGTAAGGCATCAGCAAATCCGAAAATCAAGCAAGCGATAAATGTTCTAATTGGATGCCATTTTCCAAATATAAGTGCTGCAAGTGCAATATAACCTCTTCCTGCCGTCATATTCCTAATAAATTGGGTTCCATGTCCAATAGATAAAAATGCACCACCTATACCTGCTAAAAACCCGCTTAATAATACACCATAATATTTGTATTTTATAACATTTATTCCAGCACTTTCAGCGGTTTTTGGATTTTCGCCTATTGCTCTCAATCGAAGTCCAAAGACTGTGTAAAAAAGAATGAAATATGTTATAATAACTGCAAAAAAACTAATATAGACAGGGATGGTATATCCGGATACTAAATCTCTTATAATAGGGATTTTTGATAATATTGGAATATTGATAATTGGGAGTATTTCTGGAATAGGAGGTGTTGAACTCGGTGTTTTATAAAGAGCACTCGAAAATACAGCAGGAATTCCCAAAGCAATTATATTTATTCCCATTCCACTTACGATTTGGTCTCCTAAAAACGTTATTGTGACAATACCATGAATGTAAGCGATAAATGTTCCTACCATCGCACCTGCTAAAAGTCCAAGCCAGGGATTTGCGGTGTGATATGCTACAACTGCGGAACCAAAAGCGCCAAAAAGCATTATCCCTTCAAGTGCAATATTAACTATTCCACCTCTTTCTGAATAAAGACCACCTATCGCAGACAACGTTAAAGGGGTTGAAAGACGTATTGTTGAAGTTAAAATTTCTAAATCAATCATTTTTTAATTATTAAAATAAAAATGTTTATGGTTATGTAGGAGCAATTCATGAATTGCCTCTACTTATTAAATAATAGAATGTAAATTTTTCTAACGCAATTTTGAGATGATTAATTTAATTCTCAAATTTTTCCAGAGTTCCTGTGATGTAATTAATAATATTAAAATACCCTGTATAATATAAATCACGTCTCTTGAAATTTTATCAGAATAAATGTCTATTAAAAGTCCACCTCTCATAATTGCTCCAAAGATTACCGCACTTATAAATACGCCAAAGGGATGGTTTTTTCCAAGAAGAGCCACTGCGATACCTAAATAACCATATCCTGCAGAAAAATTATCAAGAAATCTATAACGATATCCCATTACTTCATTAGTTCCAACAAGACCTGCAATTGCTCCACTTATTATAAATGTTAGAGTAATTATCCAGTTAACGTTAATTCCGGAAGCAAGTGCCGAATTTTTATTAAATCCCACCGCTCTAATTTCATAACCAAGGACAGTATATTTAAATAAAATATAAATAATTATACAGGTGATAATAGCAATAATGAAAGAAAGATTCAAAGGAATAGATTTATCGTATTGAATACCAACATACTTTAATGATTCTCCAATTCTTGGTAAATGTGCTGAAGTGCTTATTAAGTTTGTTTGAGCGATTTGAGTATCTTTTGCTTGAAAAGGACCGGATGCAAAATATGATGTTAATCCAATTGCGATAAAGTTGAGCATTATCGTTGTAATTACTTCGTGAGCGCCTGTTTTTGCTTTTAAGTAGCCCGGGATTAATCCCCAGAATCCACCTGCTAAAATGGAAAATAAAATTGATAATGGAATTAACAGAAAATTTGGCAAGTTTAAAAAAGTAAATCCTGCATATGCACAAGCGAACGAGCCGATGTAAAGTTGTCCTTCAGCGCCTATATTAAAAAGACCGCACCTGAAACAAATCGCAACAGAAAGACCCGTAAATATCAAAGGTGTGGCAAAAAACAGAGTATATCCAAGATTATTCCAGGAACCAAACGAACCATCAATGAAAAGAACAAATATCTTAATTGGATTCTCGCCGAGGATTAATACTATTATCCCGCTTATGATTAAAGTCAAAACAAAAGAAATTAAAAGTGTGATATTTTCTTTTATATGTTTAATAAAAATTTTCAATTATAATTTTTATTAATGTGTAATGTTTTGAGAAAGAGATGGTTTTCCACCAAGCATTAATAAACCAATCTCTTCAAACGTGGTTTTTTGTGGAATTACTATATCTATAATTTCACCATCATACATAACGCCAATTCTGTCGCATAACATAAAAAGTTCATCGAGGTCTGATGATATTAGTAAAATTGCCATTCCATTTTTTTTCATTTCTTTTAATTTATTGTGTATAAACCATGTTCCCTTTATATCCACACCTCTTGTTGGATATGCAGATATTAAAAAAAGAGGATTTTTTGATATTTCTCTACCGAGCACAATTTTTTGCTGATTACCACCTGATAAATGTCTTACAAGTCGATTTATATCTGGTGGAGTAATTTCGTAATCCTCAATGATTTCTTTGCTATTTTTATATATTTCATTATAATTTAAAAAACCAAAATGCGAGAAATGAGGAGAATTATGATATCCCAGTATCAAATTTTCGTATATTTTAAATTCGGATATTAGACCTAATTTATTTCTGTTCGATGGAATCAATGAAACTCCTTTGTCTTTGAATGATTTTGGAGAAATTTCGTTTAAAATTTCATTATTTATTGTTATCACACCTTCAGAAATTAAAGCAATTCCGGCAAGAGATTCTTCTAATTCTTTTTGACCATTTCCTTCGATACCAGCGATTCCAAAAATTTCTCCGCTTTTAATGTCAAAAGAAACATTTTTTACTTTTTTGTCTTTTGTTGAAAGATTTTTAACGGAGAAAATTACCTTTTTAGAGGGTGGGGACTGTTTATGTTCAATTGGTGGTAAATCCCCTCCAATCATTTTAATTGCAAGTTCTCTAATGTCACAGGATTCAGAAGGCAAAGTCTCAATTATTTTGCCTTCCCTCATTATACTTATTTTATCGGAGATTTCAAGAACTTCTTTTAATTTGTGAGATATAAAAATGATTAACGCACCTCTATCTCTTAGCATGTAAAGTATATCAAAAAGTTTTTTTGATTCCTGTGGAGTCAATATTCCAGTTGGTTCATCAAATATAAGTATTTTTGCATTTCTGTAAAGGATTTTCATAATTTCGATACGCTGTCTTTCACCCATTGAAAGTTCATTGACCTGTTTTTCAACATCAAAAAAGAGGTGATATTTTTCCTGGAGTGAGATTATTTTTTCTATTGCATTTTTTTTATCGATTATCAAATTTTTTACGGGTTCACTACCCAATATAATATTATTTACTGCATCTATATTTTCGATGAATAAAAATTCCTGATGCACCATACCGATATTTTTTGCAATAGCATCTCTTGAACTTTTTATTTCAATTTTTTCTCCGTTTAGAAAAATTTCACCACTATCTGGCTGAATCATTCCATATAAGATTTTCATCAAGGTAGTTTTTCCCGCTCCATTTCCTCCCACTATGCTGTGTATTTCACCGGTGTATGCGGTAAAATCAACTTCATCGTTAGCAATCACATACCCAAACCGTTTTTTAATTTTTTTCATTTCAACGTAAAGTTTCATAATAATCGGGGACTTTAATTTTTCCTGATATAATATCCTTTTTTGCTTGTTCAACTTTTTTGATTATTTCATCGGTAAGCAGATTTTTATTGTAATTGTCTATGGCATATCCGACGCCATTATTATCAAGACCAAATATTTGTTTTCCTGGTTTGAAATTATCTTTCAAAGCGTCTTCTATTATGGAATATACTGCGACGTCAATCATTTTTAACATACTTGTAAGAACGAGCCCCGGTTTTATCCAGTTTTGATTGGAATCACATCCGATAACTAATTTATTTAGTTCTTCAGCGGCATCGAAAACCCCCAATCCAGTTGCTCCTGCGGCAGCAAATATTATGTCTGCTCCTCGTGAATATTGAGACAATGCAAGTTCTTTCCCTTTAGTTGGGTCTGACCAGGCAGTGGTAGTAACACCTGCATAATTGGCAAGTATTTTAATTTTTGGATATACGAAGTTTGCTCCTGCTTCGTATCCCATAACGAATCTTCTGATTATAGGAACGTCCATTCCGCCTACGATTCCTATCGTTCCCGTTTTAGTTGACATTCCTGCAATCATACCTACAATAAACGCACCTTCATGCTCTTTGAAAACAACAGAACAGACATTGTCTCCTTTTGATTCTGAATCTATTATTGAAAATTTTAGATTTGGATAATCGGCAGAAACAGTTTCGATGTAAGGTGCACTGGCAAATCCGATACCAAAAATCAAATCAAATCCATCTTCGGCAAGTGCTCTTATGGCGGGCTCAATGGCAGATGGGTCGCCAGGCTCAACATCTTTTAGTGTGATATTAAAATCTTTGACTGCACGGCTTGCACCAGCCCATGCGGAAGAATTAAAAGATTTATCATCCTTTCCACCAGCATCAAATACTAAACCAACCCTGAAACCAGTTTTGACTTTATCATCGGTTTTTTTAGAACATTTGAAATTGAAAAGGGATAAAATAAACAATGTTCCAAGTATGATACAAAAAATCCGAGAAGGGAAAATTTTCTCGGATTTATTTGAAATTCTCAATTGTTTATTTAATAATGATTTTTTAAAATGGAAGGTCGTCATTCTCACCTTCTGGTTTTTCTATATTTTCATCCGTTGGTGATTTGTCAACGTCCTCCTCAACTTCACCTTTTTTCTCGAGCATTTGCATAGTATTAGCAATGATTTCAGTTGTATATCTTTTTATTCCATTTTTATCTTCCCAACTCCTTGATTGTATTTTGCCTTCAATGTAAACGAGTTTTCCTTTTTTCAAATATTCTCCGCAAATCTCGGCAAGTTTTTTAAAAGCAATGATTTTGTGCCATTCGGTTTTTTCTGAAGGGTTTCCATTTTTATCTTTAATTGGTTCATTGGTTGCCAAATTAAAACTTGCCACAGCATCCCCGCCTGGAGTATATCTTAATTCAGGGTCTGCACCCAATCTTCCTATCAAAATAACTTTGTTTACTGTTCCTCTCATAATATCATCCTTAATTTTTATTATATGTTTTTTAAAAATAATAAATAAAATAGATTATAATGTCAAGAGATTTTTTTGGAAATATTTTATATTTTTAAGTATGCAATAAAAAGGTTGGTTAAAAAATTATAGAATTCAATTAAAATTCAGAATTAAAATTATTGAAATATGCTATAAAATTATTAATAAGAATTTATGTCAGATTTTGGGGAAAATAATATAAAAAAGTCTCATTTTTGTCTCAATTTGTCTCAATTTGTCTCAATTTTGTCACCTTTTCGATTTTAAGATATATTGTTTTTATTAAATTTAAATAGATTTAGTGTCAAATTCTCACATTTTTTTTTGGACAATTAATCATAAATTATTTTAAAACAAGAGATAATGATGTCTCACACAATAATTTTTAATTTCAAAAAGCATCCTGTATCAAGCAATATAGTTATACAATGTAATAACATAGATATAATATAATAAATATTGTTCGTAAATGCAAGAACTATTTTAAAAATAAAAAAGGGGCATTTTTTTATACACATTACTGGTTTCAATGAAGGGAGAATGAAATCCCCTTATTC
>CAZBIT010000165.1:0-5916 GCA_964491835.1 uncultured bacterium | reverse complement strand
ACTGCACCAAAATCTGTAACTTTTATTTCCAAAGTTACCTTCGAACAATTATACATTGGAATTATGATAAAGAAACATATTGAAATAAAAACTATAGCCAAAAATGATAGATAATGAACTAAGTAATTCAATCTTCTTAAAATTTGTAAAGTTGGAAGATGCTTGTCCGAAGATAATATTCTTATCTGGAAACGACCTAATAAATAATTCATATAAAAACTCCCTTTTAAAATATGCTAATAACTCCTTATTTATAATAAAAAATAAAATAGAAAAATTTAAAAAACAATTATTTTAATTAATATATTCTAATTTATATGTAAAGACGCCTTGCAATGCGTATCTACAGTTTTTAAAATTATAATATATTATTTATCGCTATTTTTGGGTAATTGATTAAAATCATACGAATCTTGCATACTTGAAAAAATAAAACATAAAATTATTTTATTTTTTAAAAATCTAAATAAATTTTGCTTTACTAATTGAATTTTAATATATTTTACCATTGTTCAAATTATTGTTTAACTCTTGATTCAGTCTATATGATAATTTTCTATTCGGAAATTTTTAATAAGTAAAAAACTTAAATTGAATGGAGTAAAGATGAACACAAAAACTAAATTATTCCTATTAGGACCTTTAATTTACTTTTGTTTTACATGTAACACATTAAGTACTGAGAGTTTGAAAATCAGCAACCTCCGCTGTGAATATTTGATAAACCCGCTCGGCATCGACATAACGGAGCCGCGGCTGAGTTGGATTCTTGAGTCAGACAAACGTGGACAGAAGCAGACAGGTTATCAAATCCTCGTTGCGAGCAGTAAAGAGAATCTTGAACAGGATAAGGGCGATTTATGGGATTCTGGCAAGGTTGAGTCCGACAAATCCATACACGTGATTTACAAAGGTAAGTTACTGCTGTCGCAAATGCAGTGTTTCTGGAAGGTGAGGATTTGGGATAAGGATGGTAAAGCAGCGGACTGGAGCGAAATGGCAACGTGGTCAATGGGATTACTGAAAAATGAGGATTGGAAAGCCAAATGGATTGGATTGGACAAAGACGATGCTGAACAGAAAGATAAAAAGAGCACAGAAGACCTGATAAAGTCTGAATGGATTTGGTATCCTGAAGGAAATCCTGCATCAAGTGCACCACCAGAAACCCGCTATTTTAGACTTAACCTAAACATACCAAAAAATAAAAAAGTAAAAATGACTAATTTCTTATTCACTGCTGACAATGAATTCATTCTCTGGGTGAACGGTAAAGAGGTTGGCAGTGGAAATGATTGGGATTTACTGTATGAGTTTGATCTGTTAAAAAATTTGAAGACAGGTAAAAACACTATTGCTGTAGAAGCAAAGAATATTGGTGATAAAAACAATCCTGCAGGCATTATTGGTTGTCTTAGGATTGATTACATCGACGGTCAGTCCTTGATAATTCACACAAATAGAGAATGGCTTGTTTCTGAAACAAAAAATACAGGCTGGGAATTGACAGAATTTGACGATTCCAAATGGATGAAGGCTAAAACACTTGGAAGGTATGGAAACACTCCGTGGGGAATAAGTAGAAATAGTGATGAAACTATGCGTCTTACAGCTCGATACCTTCGGCACGAGTTCCTTGTCGACAAAAAGGTAAAGCGGGCTGTAGCCTATGTGTGTGGGTTAGGACTATTTGAGTTGCACTTGAATGGGCAAAAGATAGGTAATCACGTTCTTGAACCGGGATTAACTGAGTATACTAAACAGGCATTTTACGTTACTTTTGATGTTACCGAATATCTTAAACAGGGTGCTAATGCATTAGGAGTAATTCTTGGAAATGGCAGATATTATGCACCCAGATTACGAGTACCAACTTATACTCAGACATTCGGCTATCCGAAACTGATTCTTCAGATGCAGATTGATTACGAGGATAACTCCAATCAGTTAATTGTCAGCGATGAAAATTGGAAAATAACAACAAAAGGACCTATTATATCGAACAGCGAATACGATGGTGAAGAGTATGATGCCCAGTTGGAAATGCCCGATTGGGACCAAACAGGCTTTGACGAATCTAAATGGGAAAAGGTGGAACTTGTAAATGAACCCGGTGGAGTACTCAAATCTCAGATGATTGAACCTATTCGGGTAACGCAAATTATCAAACCAATAGCAATAACAAATCCCAAGCCGGATATGTATGTATTTGATATGGGACAGAATATGGTTGGCTGGTGTCGGCTGAAAATCAAAGGTAGTAAAGGAACAAAAATCATGCTCCGACATGCAGAAGTTTTGGAAGACAATGGTGTGCTCTATATGGCAAATATTAGGTCCGCAAAAGCTACAGATATTTACACACTTAAGGGCAATGGCACTGAAGTTTATGAACCCCGTTTTACTTACCATGGTTTTCGTTATGTTGAGGTAACCGGCTTTCCTGGTGAACCTACTTTAGCAAACATTCAGGGATGCGTTGTCCACGATGATGTAGAACCTGCGGGAAGTTTTTACAGTTCAAATCCATTGCTGAATCAGATTCGCAAAAACATTGAATGGGGCGTGAGAGGCAATTATAGAAGCCTTCCAACTGACTGTCCACAGCGGGATGAAAGACAAGGATGGTTAGGGGATCGTGCTGCAGAGTCCAAAGGTGAAACATACCTGTTTAATATTGCCCGACTTTACGGGAAATGGATGGCTGATATTAACGATTCACAGCTACCCACCGGTTCTGTCCCCAGTGTTTCACCATCATATTGGCCATTATTTCCCAATGACGTAACCTGGCCAAGCTGTTATATTATTGTTCCTAACACTTTGTATGAACAATACGGAGATGTATATGTTATTAAAGAACGGTATCCGAGCATGAAGAAATGGATTGACTTTATGAGTGGCTATCTGGAAAATGGTATTATGCCTCGTGATACATATGGCGACTGGTGTGTTCCACCGGAGTCACCAGAACTGATTCACTCCAGAGACCCTAAACGTTCGACGGCTAAGGCTGTCCTCGGCACTGCCTATTTCTATCATAACTTACGTCTTATGGCTCATTATGCGAATATTCTTGGCAAGTCCACCGATGAGAACGAATTCAACACTCTGGCTGAAACCATCAAAGAGAAATTCAATAAGAAATTCTTCAAAGAAGATTCCAATCAATATGATAACGGGTCGCAGACATCGTTTGTTCTGCCGCTTTATTTCGGGATGGTCCCTGAAAAACAAAACCAGCAAGTTTTTAACAATCTCGTTGAAAAGATTTTGTCTGAAAGTAAAGGTCACATTGGTACCGGCCTTATTGGTGCGCAATGGTTGATGAGAGTTTTATCGGATAATGGCAGACCCGATATTGCATATATGATTGCGACACAGAAAACGTATCCGAGCTGGGGTTATATGATAGAAAAAGGCGCCACAACGATTTGGGAGTTATGGAATGGCAATACAGCCGACCCTGCTATGAATTCGGGCAATCATGTTATGTTGATTGGTGATTTGAATATCTGGTTTAACGAATACCTGGCGGGCATTAAAACCGATTCAGAACAACCCGCTTTTAAACGCATCATAATGCGGCCTCATCCGGTTAGCGACTTAACATTCGTCAAAACCACATATAAGTCAATGCACGGCACTATCATTAGTGACTGGAAAATTGAAGATGGAAATTTCAAATGGAACATTAAAATTCCAGCTAACACTAGTGCAAAAGTATATATACCAGCGAAGAACGCCGAAGATGTTACTGAAGGTGGAAAATCTATAGCCCAGACGGAAGGAGTTAAATTTATGTTTATGGAAGGCAATACTGCTGTATTTAATGTTGAATCGGGCAGTTACAATTTTGTCTCAAAAAAGTTCTGAAAATACTTTCTATTTTTGGTTATTTGCTCTACATTTAAATAACTTCTATAAATTAAAAATCATAGGATATATATAAATGAAAAAAATCCTTTGTATTGTTCTGATAACAATGTTATTTTTATATTCTTGTCAAAAAAAAGAAAAAATTATTTTAAATTATTCTGTCCTGAATGCACAAGCAATAGAAGAATCATTAGTCCCAATCAGGCCGGGCATACCAGGGGAATCGCCTTTCTGGAACGAGTATGCCAGATGTTTTATATATGTACCTTCATTTAATTTAAAGCCGATGGATGGTGCTGTATCCTATCGCTTCACAGCAAAATCTTCCATAAATGGTAAAGAATACACGTTTGAAGCACCAAATCCATGGGCATCTTTAACTCCTATATGGAAGGACCTTCCTGTCGGATATGTCGACCTTACGGTGCAGGGCTACGATAAAACAGGAAAAGAAATTAAACCACCTTTAACCAAAAAGTTTTATAGATCTGCAGTTTTCAAAGGACCTTATCACAAACCGGTTTTGGATTATAAAGAAAGTGCCCGCCGTGCTTTAGAATATCTTTTTAACCTAAAACACTATCAAAATTGGATAAGTGAAGGAAAGCCGGACCCTTCATACGGATTATATTGCTATCCATCCAAAATTATAGGAGCAGTTATTGATGGTATGATACAGTATTCAAAATTTGCTCCCGCTGAAAAAAGAGAAAATGCTTTACTGATTGCAAAAAACGCAGCGGACTACCTGATAAAAATAAGCGAACCGGCGGGTTCACCGCTCGAATTCTTCCCACCGACATATGCCGGGGATGTAAGAACTGCAAAAATATATAAGGGACAGGTGATGATGATTTATCCTGTATATGCAGGTGGTGTTTACCTCAATCTTTATGACGTTACAAAAGACAAAAAATATTTTGATGCTGCCAAAAAAATCGCTGACACTTATGTAAAACTCCAGTTGCCCGGTGGTTCATGGATATTAAAAATCGACGCAAAAACCGGCAGACCGGTCAAGCCAAACATCTGTATCCCAATAAGTATTATCAATTTCTTTGACCGTCTTGAAAAACAATACGGCTTAAACGAATATAATAAATACAGGAACACTGCCTTTAATTGGGTAATGGAAAATCCTGTAAAAACGTTTAACTGGGAAGGTCAGTTCGAAGATATGGAACCGCTTGAGCCATATAAAAATCTTACCAAAGATGATGCAGTTTCTGTTGCTGGATATCTTCTCGGACATTCTAAAGAAAATCCTGAATATATTAAACTGGCGGAAGAACTTTTAAGATATTCAGAAAACCAGTTTGTCGTTTGGGAAAATCCAATGCCGCAGGAAAATTTTCATTCAAGTACCTGGATTACTCCGAGTGTTTTGGAACAGTATGGTTTCTATGTGCCAATTGATGCCAGCGCATCAACTATGATTAATGCTTATCTGAAAGCATATGAAAATACGAAAAAAGAAATATACCTCGCAAAAGCAGTGGCTTTGGCAAATACAATGACCGTCGCTCAGGAAAGTAACACCGGAAGGTATCCAACTTACTGGATTAGAGATAACGCTCATTGGCAGGATGCCGGATGGATTAATTGTGCAACCTCTGATTGTATAACAATGTTTAACCTGGCTGAATTTCTTAATAAAATAAAATATGATATAAATAAATGATGATTTACAACCTTCGTCAAATAATTATCTATTAAAGAATTAATTATTTTAATAGAACTTTCTTCATACCATTTTGCAAGTTTTGTATCGGATTCTACAACTGACATCGTCGCTTTTTCAAAAATCACCACTCCAACTCACGCTTCATGGTTGAACCAAATATAAATACGGTTCAGTATAAAAAAACTAACTTATTTCCCTCCGAGTATGAAAGGATACTCAGAAAAAACTGATTCATTTGATATGAGGTCTGTGATTCTAATACTAAAATCATATAATCCTGATGATAGATTTTTCATATCGACTGATGTCCATGAGAATGAATCTTTCTTTTTTGTAATTTCTGTGGCTGAAAT